>CALBKB010000178.1 GCA_937892635.1 uncultured Clostridia bacterium | reverse complement strand
GGAAGAAGTAACGGTACCGGATGGCTATAAAAAAACAACAGATATTTATAAGATTGAAATATCTGAAGCAGGTGTAGTAACTGCATACAAAGGAACTAAAAATAATGCAGGAACAATAGAGAATCCTGTTGCAATTGAAGTGTCCGAACCGGCAACTTCTTTGGATAAATATAGTTTTACAGTTGAGAATGAAAAAGATGTTGTGAGTGCAGAATTTGCCGTAGAGAAACTATTAACCGGTCGTGACTGGATTGCGGAAGATGCATTTCAGTTTACACTTACAGCAATTACTGAAAATGCTCCGATGCCGGGTGGAAGTGATGGTGTACAAAAGAGTGTAACAGTTACTGCAGATACAACAGATTATTCGAAAACGTTTGGTAAAATTGAGTATACTAAAACAGGTTCATATGAATATGTAATGCAGGAAGTAATACCGGAAGAGACGAACGGGATCACATACAATACGTTAAAGAAATACATAAAAGTTGATGTGATTGCTGATGCTGAAAATATGGGAAATCTGAAGGTAATTGTTTGGGAAAGAGAAAGTGAAAATGAAAGCTATGCGGAGGTAACAGAGCCCCTGTATACCGTAACATTTGAAAACGTGTATACGGCACCGATACCTACGCCGACAGAAACACCATTGCCTACGGCAGAGCCCACAGCGGCCCCAACGGCAGCACCAACAGAGGCACCAACAGCAGCACCAACAGAAAAGCGGCGCCGATCAAACCGCGGGCAACGGCCAGCCCCGACGAGGGCAGATCGATAAACTTACGAAAGATGCCAATGGTGCCGAAGATGGTCATGGCACCGATAACCGACAACCGCTTTTTCATGCCTTGGGATGCTCAGTATAACGGGTAGCGTTTTCCTGTACGGCCTTAGCAATAAACTCGTCAAGCGGCATAGCGCCCAAGTTTTCGCCGCTGCGGGCGCGGACGGTGACGGTATCCTCTTCCTCTTCGCGCTCACCAACAACCAGCATATAGGGCGTTTTTTGCATCTGAGCCTCACGGATCTTAAAGCCGATCTTCTCAAAACGGGTGTCGGCCTCACTGCGCAGGCCGGCAGCCAACAGGGCGGCGTTGACCTTCTCGGCATACTCGTTCTGTGCCGTGCCGACGGTCAGCACCTTGACCTGCACGGGCGAGAGCCACAGCGGGAAAGCGCCGGCGAAATGCTCGGTCAAAATACCGATGAAACGCTCGATGGAGCCAAAGACAACGCGGTGAATCATGACGGGGCGATGCTTCTCGCCGTCGGCACCGGTATATTCGAGTTCAAAACGCTCGGGCAGCTGGAAGTCGAGCTGAATGGTTCCGCACTGCCAGGTACGACCCAGCGCGTCGGAGAGATGAAAGTCAAGCTTGGGGCCGTAGAAGGCGCCGTCGCCTTCATTGATAATATAGTCCTTGCCAATTTCTTCGATAGCGGCTTTGAGCGAGTCGGTCGCCTTCTCCCAATCGGACAATTCGCCCATATGGTCTTCGGGCATGGTCGACAGTTCGATCTGATAGGGGAAACCGAAGAGCGAATAGACTTCGTCCATTAACTTTACAACGTTCTTAACCTCGTCCTTGATTTGGTCGGGGGTCATGAAGATGTGCGCATCGTCCTGGGTAAAGCAACGCACGCGCATCAGGCCATGCAAAGCGCCCGAGAGTTCGTGGCGATGAACCAAACCCAGTTCACCCATACGCAGGGGCAGTTCGCGGTAGGAGTGCATATTTTGCTTATAAACAAGCATGCCGCCGGGGCAGTTCATGGGCTTGACGGCGAAATCGACATCGTCGATAACGGTGGTATACATATTATCCTTATAATGATACCAGTGACCCGAACGCTCCCACAGGCTGCGGTTGAGCATCATGGGCGAGGAGATCTCCTGATACCCGGCACGGGTATGGATCTCGCGCCAATAATCAATGAGTTTATTTTTGAGGATCATACCTTTGGGCATAAAGAAGGGGAAGCCGGGGCCTTCGTCCATCATAACGTACAGGCCCAGTTCCTTGCCCAGCTTGCGATGGTCGCGCTTCTTGGCCTCTTCGATGCGGGTCAGATACTCTTCCAGTTCGGTCTTCTTGGGGAAGGCAATACCGTAGATGCGCGAGAGCATCTTATTCTTCTCATCGCCGCGCCAATAGGCACCGGTGCAAGAGGTCAGTTTAATCGCCTTGATGGGGGCGGTATTCATCAGATGGGGACCCGCGCACAGATCGGTGAAATCGCCCTGCTTATAGAAACTGATGGCCTCGCCTTTGGCGGCGTGTTCTTCCATCAGTTCAATTTTATAGGGCTGGTCGGCCATGAGGGCGCGCGCCTCATCGGCAGGCAGCTCAAAGCGGGACAGTTCCAGACCGCCCTTCGCCAACTTCACCATTTCGGCCTCGATCTGCTCGAGCTGTTCGGGGGTGAAGGGAGCGGGCACGTCAAAGTCATAATAGAACCCGTTGTCGATGGCGGGACCGATGGCAAATTTGGCTTCGGGGAACAGGTGCATGACCGCCTGCGCCAGCAGGTGAGAGGCGGTGTGCCAGAAGGTCTTTTTGCCGGCCTCGTCCTCGAAGGTGACAATCTCAACGGCGGCATCCTCGGTCAATACGGTGCGCAGATCGACCACCTCGCCGTTGACACGGGCGCAGCAGGCAGCCTTGTACAGTCCCATGCCGATGGATTTGCAGACGTCGGCGACGGTGACGCCGGATTCGAATTCTTTGACAACGTTGTCGCGCAGGGTAACTTTTATCATATCTTTCTCCTTCTTGGATGGAATAAAAAATAGCCTTATCCCGTCTGTCGACGGGGTAAGGCTATGCTCACGGTTCCACCCGAATCATTTACTCATTAAGCTGTAACGGGCACACCCGCCGTGCATTTAACACGGGCTCGAAGAGCGGTATCCTTTGCAAACTCACACATAGGCGGCTTGCACCTTGCCCGCCCTCTCTGAGATGTGCGCCCTTGCGGCTTCTCTTCTCAACGCTTTGGCAACATTCTATACCCTTTTGCGGAAAATGTCAAGAGAATCAACTTGGAATATTGTAATGATTATTTTCTTGAGTATTTTTCTATGCATGATTGGCAAACCCAATATGATTCCATCTTTCCGTCTTCATCAGGTAATTGTTTGCTGACGAGATTTTGTCTGGAACCGCATAATTCACAGACATCCTCCGCTTGATTCGCTAAATCATAATTTAGTCCATTTTTGCGTAACCACAAGGCAGTATCTACAATTTCACCAAATCCGTACAATACAAATGATAATAACCATGATAATAAACTACCCGCAAGAATAACTGCAACGCCTGCAGTATTATTATGAAGGCTAAATAATCCTATACCAATAAACACACAAATAGCTATACCTATCCAAGTGATCACTACCGCCAGGATTTTAATTTTCTTTCCAATATTATCAAACATAATATCTCTCCTTGTTTTGTCTTATAATAAGACAATTATTTTCCGCAACAATGATAACATAGAAAGTGTCCTATGTCAAGACAAAAAGGAGGTGCGAAATGGGGCGAATCATAGATGGGGATGCCTGCAATCTGATCGGTGAAAACGTCAAGCGCTTGCGAAAAGCGCGGAAAATGAGCCAAAAGACGCTGTCTATCAAATTGGAATTGCAGGGCGTGTATGTGTGTCGGGGTTCGATTTCCCGCATTGAGGATCGTTCCCGCACCGTGACCGATATGGAACTGTATGCGCTGGCGCAGGCGCTGGGGGTTTCCATTAACGAATTATTTGAGCAAGAGTAAAGCCGACGGAAGTTCCGTCGGCTTTTGTGTTATTCTTCAATATTCATTTGGATACAAAGCTCGTCGAGCTGCTTGGGGTTGACGGGCGAGGGGCAATCGGTCATGAGTTCCGAAGCATTCTGCACCTTGGGGAAGGCCATGACGTCGCGGATGGAGTCGGCGCCGGTCATGAGCATGAGCAGACGGTCGAAACCGTAGGCCATGCCGCCGTGGGGCGGTACGCCATACTTGAAGGCATCGAGCAGGAATCCGAACTGCTCCTGCGCCGCTTCCTCGGTAAAGCCGAGGGCTTTGAACATACGGTTTTGCAGGTCGCGATCGTAGATACGCAGCGAGCCGCCGCCCAGTTCCACGCCGTTGAGCACGATATCGTAGGCCTTGGCACGTACCTTGCCGGGATCGGATTCGAGATACTGAATATCCTCATCCATGGGTGCGGTAAAGGGATGGTGCATGGCCTTGTAGCGACCCGATTCGTCGTCATATTCAAACTGCGGGAACTCGGTGACCCACAAGAATTCATACTGATCCTTATTGGTCAGCCCCAGACGGTTGGCAATCTCGCAACGCAGCGCGCCCAGCGAATCGAAGACGACGCGCTCGTCGGCATCGGCAACCACCAACAGCAGATCGCCGTCCTTGAAGTCGACAGCCGCTTTGATGGCGTTCATCTCGTCCTCGGTCATGAACTTAGCAAAAGAAGAAGAAACCTCGCCGTTCATGCTCTTATAGAAGGCCACACCCTTGGCGCGGTAGGTCTTGGCAAACTCGGTGAGAGAGTCGATCTCGCGGCGGGGGAACTTATCGGCGTAGCCGCTAATATTGATGGCGCGCACACTGCCGCCGGCTTCCACCGCACCCGCAAACACCTTGAACCCACAGGTCTTGGCGATGTTAGACAGGTCTTTAAGTTCAAAGCCAAAGCGCAGGTCGGGCTTGTCCGAACCGAAACGATCCATCGCCTCGCGCCAGGTCATGCGGCGCAAGGGCAGGGCCACGTCAACGCCGATGGCTTCCTTAAATACCTTCTGAATGAAGCGCTCGTTGACGCCCATGACGTCATCCTCGTTGACAAAGGACATTTCCAGGTCGATCTGGGTAAATTCGGGCTGACGGTCGGCACGCAGATCCTCGTCACGGAAGCAGCGGGCGATCTGAACGTAGCGATCGTAGCCGGCCAGCATCAACAGCTGCTTATACAGCTGCGGCGACTGGGGCAGAGCGTAGAAACTGCCGGGGCGAACGCGGGAAGGCACAATATAGTCGCGCGCGCCTTCGGGGGTGGAGCGAATGAGCATCGGCGTTTCGATCTCCAAAAAGCCCTCGCTGTCATAGAAATCGCGCGCAATTTTGCCAACACGATGGCGGAGCATGATATTGCGTTGCAGATCGGGGCGTCGCAGATCGAGATACCGATATTTCAGGCGGGTGGTTTCGTTGGTATTACAATCCTCCACGATCTCAAACGGGGGCGTTTCGGCCTCGCTGAGTAATTTAATGTTCTCAACCCAAACTTCGACCTCACCCGTGGGCATGTCGGGATTGATGGCCTCGCGTACGGCCACCTTGCCGCTGACGGCAACAACATATTCACCGTGCAGGAGGGCCGCCTGATCGTGCAGGGGTTTATTCTTGGATTCGTCGAAACTCAGCTGAATTTCGCCCGAGCGGTCGCGTAGTTTGATAAAGGTGAGGGCGCCCAGTTTGCGCACGGTACTCACCCAGCCGCACAGGGTAACCTCGCGTCCGGCATCGGCGCGGCGCAGGGTGCCGCAGTAATCGGTTCTCTTTACTCCAACAAAAGAATCAGCCATGATTATATCTCCTTGTTCAGGGTATCGGGGGTAACGGTGGTCTGTTCCCCGCTTTCCATGTTTTTGAGGGTCATTTCACCCTTAGCCAGTTCATCGTCGCCAACGATAAGCACCTTGCGGCAGCCCATCTTGCCGGCATATTTCATCTGGGCTTTAAGGGAACGCTCGCACAGGTCGGTCAGCACCGTTTTGCCCTGCACGCGCAGGTCGCTTGCTGTTTTGGCGGCAAAGGCTTTGGCGGCATTACCCAAGGCGGCGATATACAGATCGGGGCCGGCGGGCGGAGCAAAGGTGTTGCCCGTGTTTTCCATCAACAACAGCAACCGCTCCAACCCCATAGCAAAGCCAAGACCCGCCAACGGCGCACCGCCCAGTTCTTCGGCCAGTCCGTCGTAACGGCCGCCGGCCAGCACGGCACTCTGTGCGCCGATCTCACCCGAGAGAAATTCAAAGACGGTACGGTTATAATAGTCCAGCCCCCGAACAATGCCCGAGTCGACGGTATAGGCAATACCCAGCGCGTCCAGACCCGCCTTGACCTGTTCGAAGTGGTCCTTGCAATCATCGCACAGATAGTCCAAAATGCGCGGCGCATCGGCCTTGAAGGAAGAGCAAACGGGGCTCTTGCAATCGAGCAGGCGCATGGGGTTCTTTTCCAGACGGCTCAGACAGGTGCCGCAAAGCTGGTCTTTATACCGGTTATAATAGTTCATCAGGGCTTCCCGATACTTGGCGCGACATTCTTTACAGCCGATGGAGTTGATGGCCAGGCTAATATTACCGATGCCCAGCATCTTGAAGACGGCATCGCCCAGCGCAATGATCTCGATATCGGCCTGCGGCCCGTAGGCGCCGAAGAGCTCAACGCCAAACTGATGGAATTCGCGCAGACGGCCGGCTTGCGGCTTTTCATAGCGGAAGCAGGGAATGATATAAAACAATTTCAAAGGCAGTGCGCCGCCATAGAGACCGTGTTCAAGCACACTGCGCACTACCGAGGCCGTGCCTTCGGGACGCAGGGTGATGGATCGACCGCCCTTATCTTCAAAGGTGTACATTTCCTTCTGGACAACATCGGTCGTTTCGCCGACGCCGCGGGAAAAAAGTTCGGTATGCTCAAAGGTGGGAAAACGGGTTTCAAAGAAGCCGAAGCGACCGGCCAATTTGCGCAATTTCTCCTCGAGCGTTTGCCATTTGTACACATCCTGAGCCAGCACGTCCTGCGTGCCGCGAGGTGCGGTTATGTTTGCCATGATACTTTCCTTTCCTATTAAAAAAATAAACTCCGTGCCTTCGCTAATGCGAAGGGACGAAGTTTCTTCGTGGTGCCACCCTTCTTCGAGGACTTGCGCCCTCCTCTTGTGTCCGGTTTCGCTCGGACAAGCGCCCCTGCTGCTATCCGCTGTCACACGTCAGTCCCTCACAAGGCGCTTTCAGCCGAGGACGCCTCTCTCTTTGGTGAAGATGCTGCCGCGACCCATAGGGCGGCGGACGGGGTATATTGGATTATTCCGATTTTGGGCCGATCTTGCCCTGTTCGAGCGCATACAACAGCGCTTCGGCACTGGCCTGATTGGTCGCGTAGGGGATATTGTGGGTATCACACAGCCTTAACATATCGTCATACAGGCTTGTATGCATGAACGAAAGAGAATCCCGAAACAAGATGAGCATATCCAATTCGCCGCAAGCGATGCGCGCCGAGATCTGCTGCTCACCGCCTTGGCGACCGGTCATATACCGATGCACCTGCAATCCGGTATACTCTTCGACCATCTTGCCTGTTGTGCCCGTGGCAAACAGTTTATGTTCGGACAGAATACCGGCATTGGTCAGGCAGAAACGGACCATCTGCTCCTTTTTCTTGTCTTGTGCGATCAACGCGATTCTCATGTTTCACCTACCAGAAGAGATATAACAGATCTTAGTATAGCAAAGCTGAACCAAAAAGTCAATCAAGCAGTCGAGCCAACCGTCGAAGCGGCAGACCGACCACGTTAAAATAATCCTTGCGAATGCTTTTGACAAAGATGCCGGCCGCGCCTTGGATGCCGTACCCCCCTGCCTTATCCATACCGTCGCCGCTGTCGACGTATGCCTGCATCTGCGATTGCGTCAGCTTGTGAAAGCGGATGCGGGTGCAAACGGCGTAGTTGACGGTACGATCGGGAAAACTGACGGCAACGCCCGTCCACACCTTGTGAGTACGTCCTGACAAAGCCTGTAACATCGCCAATCCCTCTTGAGGCGTGCGTGGCTTACCCAAGATGGTACGCCCCAGCGCCACCACCGTATCGGCACCGATAATGGCATCGGCCGACTCCGTCTGCCGCACGGCCAAGGCCTTGGCGCGGGAGAGCGCCATCACGGTACGGCGAGGATTGCCTCGATAGGGCGCCGCCACCGATTCCTCATCCACCGCAGGAACCAGCACGGTAAATTGGTCACAAATATTTTTCAGCAGTTCTTGGCGGCGCGGTGAGCCGGACGCTAAAATAACCGTCATCGTCCCGACGAACCAAAGCCGCCCGCACCGCGCTCGGTATCGCTGAGCGCGTCAGCCCATACGTAGCTAACCGCCGGCACCGGTGCAATGACCAGCTGAGCGATACGATCCATGGGCGATATGGTATAGGGCGTATCGGACAGATTGCACAGCCCTACCTGGATCTCGCCGCGATAGTCGCTGTCAATTACGCCCACGCCGTTGGCCAGCGCAATGCCGTGCTTAACACCAAGGCCGCTGCGGGCATAGACCAGCCCAACATAGCCCTGCGGCAACTCCATGGCAATGCCGGTGGGGATGCGGTACAGCTGCTGCGGCTCAAGCGTCAACGGCGCACAGATAAGGGCCTGCAAATCGACCCCGGCACTGCCCTCGCTGGCACGCCGCGGCAGATCGGGCACCAGCCCGTCATGCTCAATAGAGCGAAGTTTGATTTCCATTGTTGTCATAGAGCTTGTTGTTGAGCTTGCTCAGCTCGTTACGGGTACGGTCGAGCTCGGCCTTATAGCGATCGCGATCGGCGGCCGCACGAATGGAATCGTCGATATAGCTACGCATCTGAGCGCGCATATTTTCAACGGCGGCGTTGTTCTTTTCAAACTCGTCGCACAGCTCCATGGCGGTCAAGACAGCGGCCTGCGCTACCGTAACCTTAGCGCCCATGCGCAGATAGTTGCCGACCTTCTCATCCACCTTAGCAGCCAGCTTTTGGATGTACCCTCTGTCCTCATCGGTCTGAATGGTAATATCAATTCCTCCGACCGAAACGGTCATATTTTTAGAAGCAGACATTGTCAAATTCCCCCTTTTATCTACATTATAATACAAATTTTCCGTCTTGATAAGGGGGAAAACGCAATTTTCTTGAATTTTTGTTGATTTTTCGCAAAAATAACGCTATGATATCCTTATTAACTTGTGCGAGGACGGATCATGAAATACAAACGGATCGTGATCAAGGTGGGGTCTTCCACCCTCACCCTGGAAAACGGAAAATTAGATATGCTGGGCATTGAGCGCCTGGTACGCACCTTGGCCGGTATCGCCAACACCGGTACGCAGGTGTTGCTGGTGTCCTCCGGCGCCATCGCCGTAGGAGTCAGCACCCTTAAATTACCCGAAAAACCCAAGGATATTCCTTCCAAGCAGGCAGCCGCCGCCGTCGGTCAGTGCCGTCTGATGGATATTTACGAAAAGATCTTCGCCGAATACGGCTACACCGTCGGTCAGGTTCTGCTCACCGGCGATGTGCTGCACCTCGAACACGGCTATGCGCACGTGAGCAACACCGTCAATCGCCTGCTCGACTACGGCGTAATTCCCATCGTCAACGAGAACGATACGGTAGCCGTCGACGAAATCAAGATCGGTGATAACGACACCCTGTCGGCTATCGTAGCCGTCATTGCCAAGGCCGACCTGCTGGTCCTTCTCTCGGATATTGACGGACTGTATGACCACGACCCGCATCAAGGCGCTGCCAAATTGTTGCCTGTCGTCCACGGCGTTACCGATGAGATCCGCGCCATGGCCGGCGGCAGCGTATCGGCGGTGGGTACCGGCGGTATGGTCACGAAACTTGACGCCGCCGATATGGTCAATCAGGCCGGTATCCCCATGATCCTCACCAACGGTGCACGCCCAGAGGATCTGTATGCCATTGCCCAAGGCGAAAGCGTGGGCACCTTATTTGAGGTGACACGATGAGCGTAAAAGAAATCGCTAAGCGCGCCCGTGCCGCAGCCGCCGCCGTCGCCGCCGCCTCAACCGAAGAAAAAAATGCCGTTATCCTTGCCGTAGCCAAAGCGCTGCGCAACTGCAAAGAGGAAGTTCAGGCCGCCAATCGGCAGGATGTGCAAGCAGGAAAAGCAAACGGCCTGCGCGATGCGCTCATTGACCGCCTGACCCTGACCGATACGATCATCGAGTCGATGGCGGTGGGCGCCGAACAGGTGGCCGCCCTGCCCGATCCGACTCAGCAGGTTTTGGAAGAGTTCACCAACGCCGACGGACTGCTCATTCAGAAGGTGAGCGTCCCCTTCGGTGTCATCGGTATGATCTTTGAGGCCAGACCCAACGTGGCCGTCGATTCGGCGCTGCTGTGTTTGAAATCGGGTAATGCTGTCGTGTTGCGCGGCGGCAAAGAGGCCATCCACTCCAATATGGCGCTCGTTTCCCTCATGCGCCGCGTGCTGGAAGACAACGGATTTCCCGCCGATTGCGTCAATCTCGTCGAGGACACCGACCGTGCCAGCGCGCAGGAAATGATGACCCTCAAGGGTGATCTGGATCTGCTCATTCCCCGCGGCGGCAAAGGCTTGATCGCCGCCGTGGTTGACAACGCCACCGTTCCCGTCATTGAAACGGGCACGGGAAACTGCCACGTCTTTATCGACGAGAGCGCCGATGCCGAGATGGCCAAGTCGGTTATTCTCAACGCCAAAACCTCCCGCCCCTCGGTCTGCAACGCCGCCGAAACCTTGCTCGTGCATGAAAAGTCACCGTTGCTGCCCCTGTTAGCCAAGTCGTTGGAGGAGGCAGGCGTGGAGCTGCGCGGCGATGAAAAAGCCTGCGCCGTCTATCCGATGGGCAAGGCCACCGAGGAAGA
>CALBKB010000177.1 GCA_937892635.1 uncultured Clostridia bacterium | reverse complement strand
ATGTCTTACAGTTACAGCAATCGTAGGTTATCTCGTTGCTAATGGCGTTATCCCAGGAAGCGTTCTCTAAAAAGACAATACCGACATAACATAAAAAGAGGATGGCTGATCAGCCATCCTCTTTTTATGTTATATTCCATACTTCTTCTTATAATATGACCCTGCAGTATAAAGCGCTGCGGCGGGGTTGTTTCCTGTGACGCGGTCCTTGGTCACGAGGGTGGTGACATATGCATCGGAATAGCGGTAGAAGAGGCTGTCGTGGCCGACGCAGAGGCCGATGACGACATTGAGGTCGGTGCCGGCCTGATTGAGGAGACGGGCCTGGAGGATGGGGTTGCACATGGCCGGACCTATGTTTTCACATTCGGGCGGGATGCCGACAGATGTCTTTGCACGTCCTTCGACCTTGCAGATGACCGCATATGGCTCGAAGCCGTTGGCGCGGAGGATGCGGGCGAATATGCGTGCTTCGTTGATGAGGCCGATGCAGTTGGCGATGCCGATCTTGCGGGCGCCGATCTTCTTTGCGAACTCCATGATCTCCTGCACACGGGTCCATTGGCAGTAGCCTTCGTATTCGACTTCCGCGCTGGCGACCATTATCTCCTTGTTCCTGTCCTCGTCATAACGTTCCAATGCCCAGGCCGAATCTTCTTCCGAAAGATTGACCGTGAGGCAGAAATCAGGATATGTCCTTGTCTTGATTTTGCAGTTCTGGGTGCCGCAATCGACGCAGCTTAATGTCTTTTCTTCCATAAATTGATTTTAATTCGTCAAAGATAGGACAAATTATTATCTTTGCACCTCATTTGCTATACCTTAAACATGAATTGCTTAGGAATCATCGTAGGTCTCGCGACCTTCATCATAATAGGAATTTTCCACCCTTTGGTGATAAAGGCAGAGTACCATCTCGGTAAACGCTGCTGGTGGATGTTCGCACTTGCCGGCGTTGCCTTCGCCGTGCTTTCAATCTTCACCAAAAGCCTTGTATGGTCAACCATTACAGGCGTGACGGCATTCTCGTGCTTCTGGTCGATACACGAGCTCATAGAGCAGG
>CALBKB010000176.1 GCA_937892635.1 uncultured Clostridia bacterium | reverse complement strand
AAGCGCAGTTCCCCGCGAACTTCATTTCCGAAGCGGTGGACCAGACCCGCGGTTGGTTCTACTCCTTGCTCGCCATCTCCACCCTCATCTTCAACAAAGCGCCGTATAAGAACGTCATCGTGCTCGGTCACGTGCAGGACGAAAACGGACAGAAGATGAGCAAATCCAAGGGCAACGCCGTCGAGCCGATGGAGGCACTGCACACCTACGGCGCCGACGCCATTCGTTGCAGATGCCATCAGATGGTACTTCTACATCAATTCCGCCCCCTGGCTGCCCAACCGTTTCCACGGCAAGGCCGTCACCGAGGGTCAGCGCAAATTCCTCTCCACCCTCTGGAACACCTACGCTTTCTATGTTCTCTATGCCGATATCGACAATTTCGATCCCACCAAGTACGACCTGAACGCCTGCAAGCTCAGCGTCATGGACAAGTGGATTTTGTCGCGGCTGAACACCACGGTCGCCGCTGCCGACGAGCACATGGCCAACTATCGCATCCCCGAAACGGGTCGCGTCCTCTCCGACTTTGTCGATGAGCTCTCCAATTGGTACGTCCGTCGCTGCCGCGAACGCTTCTGGGTTCAGGGCGAAACCGACGACAAGACGGCCGCCTATATGACCCTGTGGACGGCGTTGACCGTCTTCGCCAAAACGGCCGCACCCCTTATCCCCTTCATGACCGAGGAGATTTATCAGAACCTCGTCATCTCGGTGGATAAGACAGCTCCCGAAAGCGTCCACCTGTGCGCCTATCCGCAGGCCGATACCGCCCGCATCGACACCCAACTGGAAGAGGCCATGAAACAGGTTCTGCTGGCTGTCACCCTCGGCCGTGCCGCCCGTAACGACGCCGCCATCAAGAACCGTCAGCCCCTGCGCAAGATGTACGTCAGCGGCGACAAGGCCATGGACGACGTCTATTGCCAGATCATCCGCGAGGAACTCAACGTCAAAGAGGTTGCCTTCGTCTCCGACGCCTCCTCTTTCCTCTCCTATACCTTCAAGCCCCAGCTTCGCCTGCTCGGTAAAAAGCTCGGCAGCAAACTGGGTGCCGTTCGCCAGGCGCTGACCGAGGGCGACGGCAATGCCATGAAGAAGGAGCTGGACGCCACCGGCTTTGTTACCCTTACGGTGGACGGCGAATCCATTCCGCTGAGCGCCGAGGAGCTGCTCATCGAAACCACCCGCAAAGAGGGATACGCTTCGCAGAGCGACTACGGCGTCACCGTAGCCCTCGACGTCACCCTCGACGAAGCCCTCATCGAAGAAGGCTTTGTGCGCGAGATCATCTCCAAGGTTCAATCGATGCGTAAGGATTCGGGCTTCGAGGTCACCGACCATATCGAGTTGGCCGTCTCGGGCAACGAAAAGATCGAAGCCATCGTCTCTCGCAACACCGAAGCGATTTGCGGTGACGTGCTGGCCGACAAGGTCGTCTACACCACCGACGCTACCGCGAAAGAATGGGATATCAACGGCGAAAAAGCCAATATCTCGGTCAAAGTTATCTAACAAAAAACCGGAAAGCGAAAGCTTTCCGGTTCTTTTTATAGATATTCGAGCAGCTCCAAGGGCTGACCAATGACGGCCAAGGCTTCGGCCTCTTCCAGTTCCTCGCGCGAGCCGTAGCCATAGGCAACGCCCACCGCAGGCAGCCCCGCCCGCCTGGCACCTATAATGTCGTGGCGGCGATCCCCCACCATCAGGGCCCGCTCAGGTCGACCCAGCAAATCCAGACAATAGCCGATTACCTCGGCCTTGTCGGTGCGTCCGCCGTCCATCAGCGAGCCGGCGATGACGGTAAAATAACGGGCCAGATCAAAATGCTCGGCAACCTGCTTGGCGAAGATCTCGGGCTTGGAGGTGGCAATGGCGAGGGTGACCCCTTCGGCTTTAAGCCGATCGAGCAGCTGGCGCACGCCGTCATAGACGTGATTTTCAAAAATGCCGTGGGGTCGGAAATATTCGCGGTAATATTCCACGGCCAGATCCCCTCGGTCTTCCGATACAAAATGCTGCACAAAACTCTCGCGCAAAGGCGGTCCGATCAGCTTGTTGAGCTCCTCGCGCGGCGGCGGGGTGATGCCGAACTTGCGCAGGGCATAGGCTATCGAATTGGTGATGCCCTCGCCGTTGTCAGTCAGCGTCCCGTCCAGATCAAAAAGTATGGTGTCAAAGCGGCGCATACTGCCTCCAAATTGCAAGTATTTCCTATATTATACGCATAGTTAAAAATTTTGTCAATTCAAGGCCAAAATTTTTCAAAAATTCTCTTGCACAGTCGATATACTTGTGCTATAATAACCCAAACACATTGAAATGGAACAGTAAGCGTCCCCTTTCGCAAAGAGAATTGCCGGTTGGTGCAAGGCATGGAAAGGCTTCGCTGAAACTCGCCATGGAGTGGCCGCCAGGAAATGGGCGGACGGGTGCTCCCGAAACAGAGCCGAGAGGTGTTAGCCTCTAAAGGGCATCCCGCCAGGGATGAAAAAGAGTGGTACCGCGGAAGAAGTTGCTCTTTCGTCTCTTTAAGCTCAGGGAGAGACGGAAGGGTATTTTTATTTTCTACCCCCAGGTAAGGAGGAACCGTATGAATCAAACCAAACCGATGACCGGCGCACAAATCGTCATCGAGACCCTCATCGAACAGGGCGTTACCGACGTTTTCGGCTATCCCGGCGGTCAGGTTCTCAACATCTACGACGAACTGTATAAGGCCGGCGATCGTATCCACCATGTGCTCACCGCCCATGAACAGGGCGCGTCCCATGCCGCCGACGGCTATTCCCGCGCCACCGGCAAGGTCGGCGTCGTTATCGCCACCTCCGGTCCGGGTGCAACCAATCTGGTCACGGGCATTGCCACCGCTATGCTCGACTCGGTCCCCATGGTCGCCATCACCGGCAACGTCCCCACAGCCCTGATCGGCAAGGACGGATTTCAGGAAATCAACATCACCGGCGTCACCCTGCCCATCACCAAGCATAACTACTTCGTGCAGGATGTGGCAGAGCTGGCCGATACCATCCGCGAAGCCTTCCGCATCGCGAAATCGGGTCGCCCCGGCCCCGTCCTCATCGACATCCCTAAGGACGTCCAGGTCGCCATGGGCAACTATGCCCCGTCTCCCATCGTCTCGCCCTTCCCCGAAAAGGAGGCGGAGGATGCGGATATCGACCGCGCCGTAGCCCTGCTCAATGCCTGCAAACGCCCCTATATCTATATCGGCGGCGGCGCCGCCGGCGCCGGCATGACCGAAAAGATTAAAGCGCTCGCCGAAAAGATTGACGGCTATATCGGCTGCACCTTTATGGGTCTTTCGGCTCTGCCCAATTCCTATGATCGCTTTTTGGGTATGCAGGGCATGCACGGGCACTATGCCTCGTCCATGGCCAATAAAGAAGCCGATTTGGTGCTGGGCGTCGGCGTGCGGTTTAGCGACCGTGCTACCGGCAACACCGCCAAATATTGCAAAACGGCTAAGATCATTCAGCTGGACACCGACCTGTCCGAGATCAATAAAAACGTCAAGGTCGACGTCGGCGTCGTCGGCAATCTTGCATCCTCTTTCACGCGCATCCTCGAGCGTTGCGCCGCCACCCAACACCCCGAATGGCGGGTGCTGGTTGAACAGCTCAAAGCCGAAGAGGCGCGCATCGAGAATGAGGCTGCTGCCGCCGTTCCCGCGCAGACCA
>CALBKB010000175.1 GCA_937892635.1 uncultured Clostridia bacterium | reverse complement strand
AACCGCCGCTACGGGCGGTCGGATTATATCCCTTGTCTGGCTTGGGGGCGTGACGCCGTTTTTGCCCAATCCCTAAGGCAATCGGACGCCTTGCATATTATCGGGCGCATTCAAAGCCGAAATTACATCAAAAAAACGCCCGACGGCGAGCGGGAAATGACGGCATGGGAGATCTCTTGTTGTCAAATGGAATTGGTTGACACCTAATTTGACATATATTTCAAAACATAACAAGATTCGCTCTGGCCAAAATAATAGCGCAAACCCCCTAACTTTTCAGAAAAGGAGAACAGATATGAGCGCTATGGTACCCTCGGCCAAAGAGGCTATGAATCGCTTTAAGATGGAATGTGCCGGCGAAGTCGGCGTTACCCTCAAACAGGGTTATAACGGCGACCTGACTTCCAGACAGGCAGGTTCTATCGGCGGACAGATGGTTAAGAAAATGATCCAGTCCGTAGAAGAAAGCATGTAATAGGTCCACATAAAAAGACCGGGAGATTTCCCGGTCTTTTTAGCGTGGAAAAATTTATTGTAATTGCTTGTAAAATCTGTTACAATATAAGAATAGTTGCAAAGGGGGTCGTAACCATGACCGGCGATATCCTTTCCCATATTGAACAATTATATCCTTCCTTTTCCAAGGGGCATAAGGCGATTGCCGATTATTTGTTGGCCCACTATGAAAAGGCGGCTTTTATGACGGCAGCCAAGCTTGGTCGCACCGTCGGTGTCAGCGAGTCAACGGTGGTGCGCTTTGCCACCGAGCTTGGTTTTGACAGTTATCAAACACTCAAACAGACTCTGCATCAACTCAGCCGTAATCGGCTCACGGCCTTACAGCGCGTGCAGATCACCGAGGATCGGGTGCGTGAGGATGGCGTGCTGGGCAGCGTGCTGGCCAATGATATTTTGAATATCAGCCAAACGCTGGCACACATTGATCCGCGAGAGTTTGAATCGGCCATTGAAAAGATCGTTTCGGCACGTAACGTCTATATTGTCGGTGTGCGTACCGCCGGTATGCTCTCTGAGTTTTTGGGATTTAATCTGAATCTGATTTGTGATAATATTCGTCTGGTTGATGCCACCGGCACCGAAGAAGTTTTTGAGCAAATTTTGCGCATTGGGGAAGGGGATGTGATCATCGGCATCAGTTTCCCCCGATATTCCCAGCGTACCATTCGCGCGCTCAATTTTGCCCGTGATCGCGGCGCGGATGTTATCGCCATTACCGATGCACCCTCCTCGCCATTGGCTCAGTTTGCCACCAATTTGCTTTTGGCTCGCAGCGATATGGCCTCCTTTGTTGATTCTTTGGCAGCTCCCATGAGTTTGATCAATGCCCTCATCGTTGGCGTCACCATGCGTCGGCGCAGTGAAGTGGAACAGCGTTTGGGTGAATTGGAACAGATTTGGGATGAATATCAGGTGTATGATAAAACCAACGGAGGAGTAAGCGATGTCTGATATCGCGATCATCGGTGCGGGTGCGGCCGGGCTGATGGCGGCATCCCTGCTGGCGCAGGCGGGTATCTGTTGTGATCTGTATGAAAAGAAGGATCGTTGCGGGCTGAAAATCGGAATTACCGGTAAGGGTCGGTGTAATCTCACCAACGCTTGTGATGCCGACCGATTCCGCGCCCAGATCATGAAAGGCGATCGCTTTCTTTACAGTGTCTTATCCCGTTATGACAGCACATGGCTGATGGACTATTTTACCGACCGCGGTCTTCCTTTGAAGATCGAGCGGGGCGATCGTGTCTTTCCCGTTTCGGATCGCGCCCTGGATGTGGTCGGAACGTTGCTCAAAGGGTGCGATTCTCGCTATATAACCCGCCTGCATCAAGAGGTTACCGATATCGTCTATCAAGACGGATTTGCGGTCAAAACCGATAAAGGCATGAAGCGTTACCGTAAAATATTATTGGCTACGGGCGGATTATCTTATCCGCAAACGGGAAGCACGGGAGACGGGTATCGTTTTGCCCGAAATCTCGGTCACGACATTGAACCCACCGCCCCCTCTTTAATCGGCTTGGTCTGCGAAGGGGAAGAGTGCTCGCGCATGAGCGGTTTATCGCTCAAAAACGTGTCGCTGACGCTGTTAAATGAAAAGGGTAAGAAATTATACGGCGATTTGGGTGAGGCGCTCTTTACGCATTTTGGGCTTTCCGGCCCGCTTGCCTTAACGGCATCGGCGCACATTACCCATAAAAAGCCGCAGGCGGCGACGGTGGTGATTGATCTCAAGCCGGGCCTGAGCGAGGAGAAGTTGGACGAGCGCTTGTTGCGTGATTTTTCTTCGCAGATGAATAAGTGTTTTCGCAATAGTTTGTCGCAGTTGTTGCCGTCGAGCGCCATTCCGGTTATTGTGGCGCGCAGCGGGATTGATCCGGAGAAGCAGGTCAACGCTGTTTCCCGTGCCGAGCGGCAGAAGTTGTGTCACATCATTAAGAATTTTTCCTTTTCGGTGACGGGCTTACGCCCCATCGAGGAGGCGGTGGTTACGGCGGGCGGAGTATCCCTCAAGCAGATCGACCCCAAGACCATGCAGTCCAAATTGATAGAGGGGCTGTATTTTGCGGGCGAGGTGATGGATATGGATGCCTTGACCGGCGGATTTAATTTGCAATTAGCCTTTTCCACGGCGGCTGCCGCGGCCGAGGCTATGATATACGGAGGATAAAAATATGTCGATCAATATTGCCATTGACGGCCCTTCGGGGG
Organism: uncultured Clostridia bacterium; assembly: GCA_937892635.1. Taxonomy (GTDB): domain Bacteria; phylum Bacillota; class Clostridia; order Oscillospirales; family UMGS1783; genus CAKSHC01. The sequence goes on along the minus strand of CALBKB010000175.1, from coordinate 495 downwards.
CGGGAAAAAGCAGTGCCGCCAAGGCGCTGGCCAAGAAATTGGGATATTTGTATATTGATACCGGCGCTCTCTATCGGGCCATCGGTTTATTTTGCATCCGTAAAGGGGTAGCCAATATGAGAGATGCCGCGCAGGTGGCGCCGTTATTGGCAGACATTGATGTGAGTTTGCGTTTTGTTGAGGGAGAACAGCGGGTCTATCTCAATGGTGAGGATGTTTCGGGTTTGATCCGTACGCAGCCGGTGGCGCAGGCGGCATCGGATGTGTCAGCGCATCCGCCGGTTCGCACGTTTTTGTTGGATCTACAGCGTAAAATGGCGGCCGAGAACAATGTGTTGATGGACGGTCGCGATATCGGCACCGTCATTTTGCCTGATGCTGATGTCAAATTCTTTTTAACGGCCGATGCCCGCGCCCGTGCCAAGCGCCGTACGCTGGAACTGCAGGCTAAGGGGATTGCGGCCGATTTTGACACGGTCTTGCGCGAGATCGAGC
>CALBKB010000174.1 GCA_937892635.1 uncultured Clostridia bacterium | reverse complement strand
ATCTTTCTTTCTCCTTAAAACTAAATAGCGGCTCCGAACCGGAGCCGCATAAGATTACAACGTCCGCTTCACGAAAAAGGTTATGCACAAATCAGGCCCCGATACAGGACCTTGACGTAGTAATAGCCACGATCGGTACGCATAGCGGGGTCTCCTTTCTCCGTGAATAAAGATGCTCTTATTATATGCATATTTTTTTGACATTGTCAAGGGTTTTTCGGTATATTTATACACTTTTTTGCCTGCTCGTAGAGAGCCGCGACGCGACAGGCGCCACGGTAACAATCGGCCAAATAGTCCTCTAACGATATCCGCATATACCGGTCGGCTTCGTGGCGGCCGGGGCGGGCCCGGCGTTTGAGCTCAAAGGTCAGCGGCCCGTCAAAACCGGTGGCCGCCAAACGCGCCATCGCCTGCGACCAATCGGTGTCCCCGTCAAAGGGGATCAGATGCAGATCGTCAAGCGAACAGATGACGCCGTTGGCGTCGCTGATACCCAAATTGTCGTTAAGATGGGTGGCGCACACATGCTTGGCGTATTGACCGAGCAGATCACGCGAACGGTTATAGCAGCGCTCGTGACCGCTGTCCCAGCAAAATCCGATGTTGGGATGGGTGCCGAAATGCGCAAAGAGAGCATCCAAAAACTCTTCACCCTCGGTGTTTTCAAAGGCAACGGTTACGCCCGTACCTTCGGCGGCGCGCAGCAACCGATAATACCGCTCCAAGCCCTCGTCGGTGATGATATGCGGCTTATCGGCAAAACCAATATAGGTATGCGCCACCATGACGGGCACTTCATGCTTGGCGCAACTGTCTATACAATCCAACAACTGCTGCACGCCGACCTGTGCCTGTTCGGCAGGGCCTTCCCACAAGGCGGCCGCCTGACGGAAGGGGGCATGCATTGACTGGATGGCCAGCCCGCAAGCTTTGGCCTCGGCCGCCCAAGCATCCATGATGGAGGCATCCTTCCAAACGGCGAAAAAGGCATCAAACCCTGCCTGCCGAATCTTGGGCAACACCTGTTCAACGGGCAAGCCAAAGGATTCGCCGGCGAGCAAGGCGAGTTGTTGTTTAGACATCCTGGTTTCCTCCGCTTGATGCTTACAAAAGTCGGTTGAGCCGATCCATCTGCTCCTTGGTGGGCGTGGGACGGTCGGCAAAGGGAAAATCGAGCCCCATTTGGTCATACTTAACGATACAGATCTTCTTAAAGGGCAACAGCTCAATGCCGTCGACACAGGCATACTGCTCACGCAGGGCGCGCAGACGCCCGATATTCTCGGGGGTATCGTTGAGACCCGGCACAATCACCTGACGCAGGGTGGTCGGTATCTTCTGCTCATTGAGATAGGCCAAAAAAGCCAGCACCGGCTCATAGCGACAACCGACGTATTGTTCATACGAAGCGTTATCGGTATATTTAACGTCCAGCAGCACGCGGTCGGTGACGGCCAGCGCCGCCTTGACAGCCTCGTTGAGGGCATAGCCCGAGGTGTCCAGACAGGTGTGGATGCCCGCCTTTTGGCACAGAGCAAAGGCTTCTCTGACAAAATCGGGCTGCAACAGCGGTTCGCCACCCGAAAAGGTGACGCCTCCCTCCTGCCCAAAATAGTCGCGGTAACGCTCTGCCTTGCGCTCAATCTCCTGCGCCGTGACCTCGAAACCGCCCTCAAGCGCCCAGGTGTCGGGGTTATGACAGCAGGCGCAACGAAGGGGACAGCCTTGGGTGAAGACGACAAACCGCACACCCGGACCGTCGAGCGTGCCTAAGGACTGAAAGGAATGGACCCGTCCGGTCATATCGTTTCGTGGAAGGTGCGGGAGATGACCTCTCGCTGTTGTTCCTTGGAAAGTTTATTAAAGTTTACGGCGTAGCCCGACACACGAATGGTGAGGTTGGGATACTTTTCGGGGTTCTCATAGGCATCCATCAGCGTTTCGCGGTTGAGCACGTTGATGTTGATATGATGCGCCTTCTTGGCGAAGTAGCCGTCGAGAATGGTAACGAGGTTATCCACCCGCTCCTGCTCGTTGCGACCCAAGGCTTCGGGCGTGACCGAGAAGGTGTTGGAGATGCCGTCGCGGCAATCGTTGTAGTCGAGTTTGGCCACCGAGTTGAGAGAGGCCAACGCCCCGTTTTCCTCACGATTGTGCATGGGGTTGGCACCGGGAGCAAAGGGCTCGCCGTTTTTACGGCCGTCGGGGGTCGCGCCGGTGTTCTTACCGTACATAACGTTGGAGGTAATGGTCAGCACCGAAAGGGTGTGCATGGCGTGACGGTAGGTGGGCGTCTTGCGCAACTCGGTAATGACGCGGTGGGTCATATCCTTGGCTATGCTGTCAACACGGTCGTCATCGTTACCGTAGGTGGGGAATTTCCCTTCGCGGGTAAAGTCAACGATATAGCCGTTGCTGTCCTTGACGGGATGCACGGTGGCAAACTTGATGGCCGAGAGCGAATCGGTGACCACCGAAAGGCCGGCGATGCCAAAGGCCATAAACCGCTCGATATCGGTATCGTGCAAGGCCATCTGCAACTGCTCGTAGGCGTACTTATCGTGCATATAGTGAATAATATTCATGGTGTTGACGTACAGGCGCATCAGCCACTCGATATAGATATCAAACCGCTCCATAACGGCGTCATAATCGAGCTTATCCCCTTCCAGTACCGCCATCTGCGGACCGATATGCATGCCGGAAGTGGTATCGTAGCCACCGTTGATGGCAATCAGCAGGAGCTTGGCCAGATTGCAACGGGCGCCGAAGAACTGCATCTGCTTACCGACCTTCATGGCCGACACGCAGCAGGCGATGGCGTAGTCGTCGCCGTAGAGGGGACGCATGACATCGTCGTTTTCATACTGAATGGAATCGGTATCGGCCGAGACCTTGGCGCAAAATTTCTTAAAGGGCATCGGCAGACTGTTGGACCAGAGCACCGTGAGGTTCGGCTCGGGCGACGAGCCAAGGGTGTAGAGGGTGTTGAGGATACGGAAGCTGCTCTTGGTGACCAGGGTCCGACCGTCCTCACCCATGCCGCCGACGGCTTCGGTGATCCACATGGGATCGCCGCCGAAAAGTTCGTTATATTCGGGGGTGCGCAGATGACGGGCCAGACGCAGTTTGATGACAAAATCGTCGACCAATTCCTGAGCCTCTTGCTCGGTAAGCGTGCCGTTTTTCAGATCACGCTCGATATAGATATCGAAGAAGGTCTTTCAATGAAGAAGTCTTTGTCTCAGGATATGATAGAGCTTGCAAAGAAACTTAGTGTATAAAACTACAAAAGGGTGTGCTTAATTGCATCACCCTTTTTTGGAAATCAGGTGATTATATGAAAATAACTGTTCTGGATTCGGGAACATTAGGTGATGATATTGTTCTTGATATGATAACAGCTCTCGGTGATACGGAGGTTTATAAAGAGACAGCTCCTGAGCAGGTTGCTGAACGTATCATTGACAGTGAAGTTGTAATTCTTAATAAAATAAAGCTTAATGAAATCAATCTGTCAGGTTGCAAAAATTTAAAGCTTATATGTGTAACTGCAACCGGATA
>CALBKB010000173.1 GCA_937892635.1 uncultured Clostridia bacterium | reverse complement strand
ACATCATCACGGCGCTCTCTCTTACACTTTCCAACGCCTGCCGCTCCACGGGCAACGTAAAGCTGCCCACGTTCACCTCTATTTTGTCCATGGGCACCAACACGGTGCTGAACCTCATTTTGATCTTCGGCTACCTTGGCTTCCCCGCAATGGGATTAAAGGGTGCAGCCATCGCGACCGCCATTGCGCGCACAGTGGAGTTCACCGTGCTGGCAGCGGTGGTCTACAAGCGCCGCATGCCCGCCGCCGCATCGCTCAGGCAGCTCTTTTCCCGCTTAAACGGCGCCTTCCTGCGCCCCTATTTTAAGACGACGCTGCCCGTTCTGCTCAACGAGGCGCTGTGGAGCATGGCCATGGCCACCCTGTTACAGTGCTACTCGGTGCGCGGTATCGACGTGGTCGCCGCCTATAACATCAATTCCACCATCACCCAGCTCTTCAACGTCGTCGCCCTCTCGATGGGCAGCGCCATCTCCATTCTGGTGGGCCAGCGGCTGGGCGCGGGCGAAATGGAGCAGGCGAGGGAGGACAACCGCAAGCTCACCGCCTTCGGCATTATGCTGGCTCTCGGCGTCGGCGGCATCATGGGCGCCTGCTCGGGACTCTTCCCCAAACTCTATGATACCACCCCTGCCATCCGTGCCATGGCCGGTGGCTTTATCCTCATCGCCGCCGCCAACCTGCCCGTTTTGTCTTACGTCCATTCCACCTATTTCACCCTTCGCTCGGGCGGACGCACCGGCATCACCGTCCTCTTCGACTGCGTCTTCTCTTGGCTGGTGTACGTGCCGGTTGCCTATATCCTCTCGCGGTACACGTCTTTGCCCATTCTCGCCGTTTTTGCCATCGTCCACGCCACCGATCTGGTCAAGGCCACCGTCGGATTTTTGCTCATCAAAAAGGGCGTATGGCTGCGCAATATCGTCAAATAAGAAAGCCGCTCCGTTTGGAGCGGCTTTCTCGTTGCGAGTTGGGAAAACTCTTTATTCATCCATGCCGGATGCTACCATCTCGGCTTGAATATCTTTGTTGTAGGAGAGGACAGGCGCCTCGTCCTTACCCTTGATCTTGCGACTGATATAATTCTTGGTAATCTTGACCACCAGCGGGAAGAGCACCACCACACCGATGAGGTTGGGGATCATCATCAGACCGTTGAAGGTATCGGAAATATCCCAAGCCAGCGACGAGGTGAGCACGGCGCCGAAGATGATGGTGCAGATGTGAATGACCTTGAAGACCTTGACACTCTTGGCGCCGAACAGGTACTCCCAAGCCTTGGAGCCGTAATGCGACCAGCCAAGGATGGTGGTAAAGGCAAATAAGAACATAGCAACGGCGATAAACTTCTGACCGATATCGCCCCAAGAGAAAACGCTGTTAAAGGCGTTGCCTACCAGCGTGGCATCGACGCCCGCCGCGGCAGCCTTGGTATAATCGTGAACGCCGGAGGTGAGCACGACCAGCGCCGTCATGGTGCAGACGATCATGGTGTCGGCAAAGACCTCAAAGATGCCCCACATACCCTGCTTGACCGGTTCCTTAATGTTGGAATTGGAATGAACCATGACCGAAGAACCCAGACCGGCCTCGTTGGAGAAGACGCCGCGCTTGAAGCCCTGGGTCACAGCCGTGCTGATGGCCGCACCCAGCGTACCGCCGACAAAGGCTTCGGGACGGAAGGCGTTTACGAAGAAGGCCTTAAAAGCAG
>CALBKB010000172.1 GCA_937892635.1 uncultured Clostridia bacterium | reverse complement strand
TAGGGCTTGCGCCGAATCTTCTCGGTCAGCTGTCCCGCCTCGTCATACCCCACGTAGCCCGGCGGCGAACCGATAATACGCGATACCGAATGTTTCTCCATAAACTCCGACATATCTAAACGAATCAGCGTTTCGGGCGTATCAAACAATTCTTTGGCTAGCACTTTGACCAACTCGGTCTTACCCACGCCGGTAGGTCCGGTGAAAATAAAGGAAACGGCACGCTTGCGCGGCGCGAGGGCGGCGCGAGCACGGCGCACGGCCGCAGCAATGGCGGCAATCGCCTCGTCTTGCCCCTTGATCTTGGCGCCCAGAACCTTCTCCAGATCCCGCAATTTATCGGTCTCCGACTGCATGATCTTGCCGGTGGGCACTCCCGTCCACAATTCAATGACCCGAGCCAGATCTTCCAGCGTAACGCTCGAGCGCGCCTGCACCTTGGCCACGTCTCGCTGAGCTGTGATCCGCAATAATTCGGCCTGATTCTCGGCCAATTCCTTATAGGTTTCGTCGGTCATCTGCTCCGTCGGGATCTCTTTGAGCCGAGCAATCTTCTCCTCGGTTGCAGACACCTGCTTTTCCAAATCGTACAACGCATCGGTCGCCTTATTCTTTAGCGCGGCGTTGGCGCAGGCTTCGTCGAGCAGGTCAATGGCCTTGTCGGGCAGATACCGATCGGTCACGTACCGCTCGGACAGGGTGACCGACTTGCGAATGATCTCTTCCGATACCGTCAGATGATGGAACTCCTCATAGTGCTCCTTGATGCCGCGCAAAATAGCCGTGGCATCCTCCAAGGACGGCTCTTCCACCATGACCGTCTGGAATCGACGTTCCAGCGCGGCGTCCTTTTCAATATGTTTGCGGTATTCGTTGAGAGTGGTGGCCCCTATCACCTGAATCTCGCCGCGCGAGAGAGCAGGCTTGAGCATGTTGGCGGCATTCATCGAGCCTTCGGCATCGCCGGCGCCGACCAAATTATGCACCTCATCAATAACCAAAATAATGTTGCCGACCTTTTTGACCTCTTCAATCAAACCCTTGACACGGCTTTCAAACTGACCGCGAAATTGGGTGCCGGCAATTAAGGCGGTCAGGTCCAGCAAAAAGACCTGCTTATCCCGCAGCTTGGCCGGCACCTTGCCGGCGGCAATACGGGACGCCAACCCCTCGGCGATGGCCGTCTTACCCACACCCGGCTCACCGATGAGGCAAGGGTTGTTCTTGGTGCGGCGGCATAAGATTTGCTGGGCGCGATAGATCTCCTCTTCGCGACCAATGACCTTATCCAGCTTCCCTTCTCGGGCACGCGCCGTCAGATCAATGCAATATTGGCTTAAAAATTTATATTTATCTTGTTTTTTTCCTTTTTTAGCGGCCGATTCTTCTTCCTGCGAAGCCTCGTCGCCGCCAAACATCTTACCGAGCAACGACATCGACTGGGCACCGCCCTCGGAAAAGTCGCCCTCCTCGTCCATCATCTGGACCAGTTCGGCAGACATACTATCAAACTCGTCCGCCGAAATACCCATTTTCGAGAGCATCTCGTCCACAGGCGCCAGACCGAGTTCTTTCGCGCATTTAAGGCAATAGCCTTCGTTCTTGGTGGTGCCGTTTTCCATGCGCGCCACAAAGACGACGGCCATGCGTTTTTTGCATTTGACGCAAAGCATTTTGTTATCCAATGTAGTTTCCCTGTTCTTTCTTCTGCTTAGCGTAAACCTGCAGATGAATAATAATATAATTGATAAAAGCAAAATAAAGACTTACCGCGGCCACGATAAAGAGAATACGGGGCACCAGCGGCGGCATAATCATCAACGGAACAAAAACCAGGTTAAAACAGATGGCAATATAAAACAAACTGGTTGCCACTTTCCCATACCAACGCGCCGGCTGCACCTCAACCTTTTTGCGCAGACAGATATAGGCCAATACGATCTGGCTGACCTCTTTTACAATCAGTGCCAGCATAAACCAAAGCGGCGCAATGGCGTTAATATACAGACAGATGCATATGGTGATCTGCGCCAACTTATCGGCAAAGGGGTCAAGAATGGCGCCGAGTTTCGATTGTAGATGATATTTGCGCGCCAAATACCCGTCCGCCAGATCCGACAGCATAATCACTGCCAACAGGATCAGCGACCAGACATAGTGACCCGCCAAATATAACCAGGCAAAAAAGGGGGTCATAACGATGCGCAGCACCGTTATCATATTCGGCAAATGCTTGAACATTCCTGTGTACATCTCTTTTCTTTATTTAGTGATCCAGCCAAGGATCGGATTATTATGATAGACATGCCGAAAGAGCAACGTCTGTTCAACCGTCTGCTCATCCAACGCCGGTGTCGATGACGTTTCAATCAAAAGATAGACAACCGTAGCCAGAATCAGCACGAGCATGACGGCATTGGCAGCGCCGATCACGGCACCCAGCACCCCGTTGCATTGACGCAATACCGGCAGCTTCAAAATAGGCTTGAGCAGCAAACTTAACAGTTTGAGCCCCAGCGACGACACGATAAAGATGGCAATGGCAGCCATCGCCTTACTGACAGCCAGGGTGATGCCGTTGACCAAGAAAATGGCGTCCATATATTCCCCGACCGTTGGGGGCGGTTCTTCCACGCCGGTGATATTGATATTCAAATAGTCGGCCAGTGCCGTATCAACCCGCGCCAGATCCAAAGAATCGGTGGGTGTCTGGGCGGTAACCCCCTGCGCCTGCATCGCCTGTTCGACCGCCCAGGGACGAACAACGCTATCATCCAGCACCGAAGCCAGCGGCGCGGCAAAGGATCTCATCAGCACGATCGCCAACACCACACCGACCAGTCCGATGATGGCCTTAACAAAACCGCGGCGTGCACCCAGGAGAATGGTTGCCACCACGATGATCACGAGCAACAGATCCAGAACGATTGACATAGGTTTCCCTCCTACTTAATATAACGCGCCTGCTTGGCGCTGAGCGCGATGAGCGAACCGTCTCGGGCGGTATCAATGCGATATTCGCCGCGCCGACATTCACCCAACGGCGTTTGTTCGCCCAATTTATAATACGCATCCGAATGCATCACATAGACCGTTTGCCCAAATGTCGTGACGCTTTCGGCCGCTGAGGGCAGATAGTAGGACTTTTCGGCACCGCCGTTAAGATTGACGGTGAGCACCTCATAGCCCTCCGCCGTGCGTCCCGACAGACCAAACACCAGCCGTGAGCCGGAAATATCATAACAGCCCAGCGAGTTTTGACCGAAGGAACGGCTGAATCGGACGGTACCCTTATGCATATCCATTATATAATACCCCTGATCGGTTACGCAGACGGCCGTGTTTCCGTCGCTGATGCGCAGATCGTGCACAAAGGAACCGGCCACCGAAATACGCGCGATCGGTTCTTGTTTATGGGGATCGAAGCAAAGCACTTCGCAGTTCATATCATCCCCGCTCAGACGGATGCCGGCGCAGGCAAAACGAGTGGGAATACCGTAGACGGCCGTAGCGGTAATATAGGTATCGGAGGCATACCATTTATAGCGTTCCCGAAAGCTATTATCGTAAACCGATAACTGGGATTTATACCCCTCCGTTTTATGCGCTACGATCAAGGCGCCGCTTTCGCTGAGCGAGGCGTCAATAATCGGCTGTTCAAAGGTCAACTTTTCCTTTTGCGAAAAGCTATCGAAGACGGCTAACGTTTTGGCTCCGCGATCAAAAACCAGCACCCGCCGCGACGTCGCCGAAATGGACGGCGAATCCATGACCAACTGCTCATTCATAAAGGCAAGCCCCGTCGAATCAAAGATCTTGATGCGATCATCCGCCACTGCCGCAACGCCGTCTTTAAAGGGGATGACGGTGCGACTTTCGCCCTCGGTAAAGGACAAGGCTTCCATCTTATCCAGCTCCCCACCCAAGCCGTAGGCGATGCGAGAAACGGTACGGCGCATATCGTCACCGTTAAGACGGGTAAAGTTAAAGACAATTCCCATCACAATCAGCACGGACAGTCCTAACAGACAGCCGATACGAAGCCCGCGTACAAGTTTGATTCGATTGTCCTGCATTTTCGTCGTCATTAATACGTCACCTGCTCCAAAAACAGTCCGTAGGGCGGCAAGGTCATGCCGGCACGGGTACGATCCTTACTTTGAAGGATCTCCTCCACCTGAGCCGGGGTCAGCAGACCCTTACCCACATCCAAAAGGGTACCGGCCAGACTGCGCGCCATCTTATATAAAAAGCCGTTCCCGCTCATACGGATCTGCCATAAATATTCCTCTTGTAAAATCTCGATCTGATACAAACAGCGCACGCTGTCCCCCGGCTTAGCCCCCGCCGCGCGAAAGGCGGCAAAATCATGCTCACCGCACAGCACCTGCGCCGCCTGCCGCATGGCTGCGATATCCAGCGGATAGGGGCAGTGATAGGCCTGTCCGCGCAAGATAGGAGGCAAACAGTGAAAGGGACAAATTTGATAGACATAGGTCTTACCCTTGGCGCTGTATCGGGCGTGAAACGCCTCATCCGTCTTCTCCATCGCCAAGGCGCGCAGACTATCGGGCGCGATGGCGTTAAAGGAGGCAAGAAAGCGGGGTATATCGAGTAGTTGTTCGGTTTTGAAATTGGCACAGTAGCCTCGGGCGTGTACCCCTGCATCGGTGCGACCGCAGCCGACAATGTCGGTAGCATGGCGCAGAATGGTCTGCACCGTATTTTGCACCACCGCGCAAACGCTGACGCCGTTTTTTTGCACCTGCCAGCCGCAGAAAGCACTGCCGTCAAAGGCAAGGGTGAGCCGATAGTTGTTCACACAAGTGTACCCCATGTTATAAAGATATTACAGGCAATGATAACCGCCACCGTCAAAAGCGTCACCGTCAAGGCCAGCAAATCACGGCCGTGCAGACGGTATTGCCGTAAATAGGTGC
>CALBKB010000171.1 GCA_937892635.1 uncultured Clostridia bacterium | reverse complement strand
CTTGCACGTTTACAGCGCCAACGAAGGTGCAAGGCTGTTATATGAAAAATGCGGTTTTCGCGGAAGCCGTACGATGATGTCTACGGAATTATAAGGAGAAATTATGCAATTTGTCGTTGTTGGGATCTATGCGGTCCTGATCATACTGATCTCGGTGATCAGTGCAAAAAAATCAAAAACGGTCGGTGATTTTTACTTAGGCGGAAGAAACATCGGCGGTTGGGTCGCTGCATTGGGTTATGGAACGACCTATTTTTCTGCGGTCATGTTTGTCGGTTATGCCGGCAGTATGGGCGCAAAATTCGGTATTTCCTCGATGTGGATCGGCATTGCCAACGGCGTTTTGGGGACGCTTTTTGCGTGGCTCGTTTTGGCAAAACCGACCTCACAGATGACACGCCGTATCGATGCTTCGACGATGCCTTCCTTCTTTGAAAAGCGCTACGATTCAAAAGGCATGAAGATCTTGGCGACGATCATCATTTTCGTCTTCCTCGTTCCGTATTGCGCATCGGTCTATCAGGGCCTGAGCTATGTTTTTGAAAGCGCTTTCGGCATTCCCTATACCTATTGCATGATGGCGATGGCTGTTTTAACGCTGATCTATCTGCTCGCAGGCGGCTATATGGCTTCCAAATTGAGCGACCTTTTGCAGGCATTTATTATGGTGCTGGGGGTTTCTGCGCTTGTGTATTTTATTTTCAAACACGAAGCAACAGGCGGCATGATGAACGGCATCGAAAAATTGGCTGCGATCGAAGAATCCCGTGCGATGCTGTTCGGTGCAAAGGAAAATGCCTTCAGCCTGATCTGCCTGATGCTTTCGACGAGTCTTGGAACCTGGGGTCTCCCGCAGATGGTACATAAATTCTATGCGATCAAGGACGAAGCTTCGATCAGAAGAGGCACGGTCGTAGCAACGGTTTTCGTTGTTCTGATCGGCGGTATCGTCTATTTCCTCGGCGGTTTCGGCCGTCTGTTCGATGTGGACGTGGCCACCCAGGGCTTTGACGCGGTGATCCCCACCATGCTCTCCGGCCTGCCCACGGTTCTGATCGCCGTTGTGGTGATTCTGGTGCTGTCTGCATCCATGTCCACTCTGCAGGCCGTCGTTCTCACCTCTGCTTCCGCTGTTGCGGTAGACCTTATTCCCACGGTTAAAAAGAACC
>CALBKB010000170.1 GCA_937892635.1 uncultured Clostridia bacterium | reverse complement strand
AACGGACTCGGTCTCCAGAGTGCCGGTCCAGTCGGTAGCAATGGCTTCGCCGTTAGCAACCTGGGTGATCATGTACTTGAAGTAGGGCACCCAGTTGATGCGGGAGGAGATGAGGAAGGTGTTGGGGCAAGCAGCGGCGGTGGAGCCGTTGTAGGAAACGTTGGGAACACCGGCGTTTTCGCAAGCGGTGGGAGCACCCATCGAGTCGGCATGCTGAGAGATGAGGACGCAGCCGCCGTCGATCAGGCTCTGAGCAGCCTGCTTCTCTTTGGTTTCATCATACCAAGAGCCGGTGAACTTAACATCCATGGTGACGGTCGGGCAAACCGACTTAGCGCCGAGATAGAAAGAAGTATAACCGGACATAACCTCAGCAAAGGTGAAGGCACCGACATAACCCATCTTAGCCTGGTCAGCGGTGATCGTACCGGCTTCGATCATCTCGTTGAGCTTCATGCCGGCAACAACACCGGCCATGTAGCGGCCCTGATAGATGGAAGCAAAAGCGTTGTGGAAGTTGTCCAGACCGGCGGTATGAGCCTGAGTACCGGTAGCATGGCAGAACTGGACTTCGGGGTTCTCCTCAGCGGCCTTCATCAGGAAGGACTCGTGACCGAAGGAGTCGGCGAAGATGATGTCGCAGCCTTCGACCTCGATCAGTTCGATGGCGGCATCATAGCAGGCATTGGACTCAGGGATCTGGGTCTTCTGAACCATGGTGACACCCATGTTCTTGCAGGCTTCGACAGCGGCATCGATGAAGTTCTTATCGTAGGTAGAGTTTTCATCGTGCAGGAAGATGAAGCCAACTTTGAGGTCAGACGCCTCAGTGTTGCCGCCGCAAGCAGCCAAGGACAGCAGCATCATGGCAGCGAGGATCACAGCAAGGATCTTTTTCATTGGTGGTTTCTCCTTAAAAAATTTTTTATGTAAATATTATTACATACTTATTGGGGACGGAAGACCAATTTCCCGTCAGTCATGCTCTCGACGATGGCCAGCGATTCGACGCGGATGCCGGTGGCGCGCAGACGTTTGCCGCCCTCCTGAAAGCCCTTTTCGATAGCGATTGCCGCACCGGCGACCTTGGCGCCGGCTTGAGCGGCCACATCCATGAGACCTTCAACGGCTGCGCCTTTGGCCAAAAAGTCATCCACGATCAGCAGGGTATCTGCCGATGAGATATAGTCCTTGGCCACGACCATATTGTAGTCGTTACCATGGGTATAGGAATGAACCAATGCGCTGTATGTTTCGCCCGACACGTTGCCGGTTCGATATTTTTTAGCAAAGACGACAGGCAGGTGCATGACCGCACCGACGGCAACGGCAATGGCGATACCCGATGCTTCGACGGTGAGGACCTTGGTAACGCCCGCATCGGCATACAATCGCGCGATCTCGCGACCCATTTCCATGAGGAAATCGCAGTCGAGCTGTTGATTGAGAAAAGAGCCGACCTTAAGGATATCCCCGGGCAGGACCTGACCTTCCTTTACGATTTTTTCTTCCAAAGCCTTCATGCCTTATCTGCCTTTCATGAAAAAACAAAAAACAGGATTCCAACAATGAACATTGCGAATTCTGTTTTACGAAACTATTATATCCCGACCTATCAAAAAATGCAAGTATTTTCGACAAACTTTTCGCCCTTATGGTGCATAAAAAGATAAGGTCTCTGCAAGAGAGACCTTATCGTTAGGAAAGCAGCATTTTATCGGTAGCTTCGCTGTTGGCTTTACCGAAATGTTCAATGAGTTCGGAGACGGTGAGCTTCTTTTTCTCTTCGCCCGACACGTCCAGCACGACACGACCGGCGTCCATCATGATCAGGCGATTGCCGTAGTGGATGGCGTCCTTCATGTTGTGGGTGATCATCAGCGTTGTCAGATGATCGCGCTCGATGATGCGTTGGGACAATTCGAGCACCTTGGCGGCCGTCTTGGGGTCAAGCGCGGCGGTATGCTCATCGAGCAGCAGAAGTTTTGGCTTTTGGATGGAAGCCATCAGCAGGGTCAACGCCTGGCGCTGACCGCCCGAAAGCAGACCGACCTTAGCGGTCATGCGATCTTCCAGACCCAGTTCAAGGTCGGCGAGCAGCTCGGCATAGGCCTTGCGCTCCGCCTTGCTGATGCCCCAGCCCAAGCCGCGAACCTTGCCGCGGCGGGCAGCAAGCGCTAAGTTTTCCTCAATCTGCATGGTAGGCGCGGTGCCCATCATGGGATCCTGGAAGACGCGGCCCAGATACTTGGCGCGCTTATATTCGGGGAGTTTGGTAACGTCCTTGCCGTCGATGAAAATATGCCCTTCATCAACCGTGAATACCCCTGCCACCGCATTGAGCATGGTGGATTTACCCGCGCCGTTACCGCCGATGACGGTGACGAAATCGCCTTCATTCAAAATCAGGTCAAGCCCGTCGAGCGCCGTTTTGGCATTGACGGTGCCGGGATTGAAGGTTTTGGAGACACGTTCGAGTTTAAGCATTCTCCCTGCCTCCCTTCTTCTTGGCGTGGAAGACCTTGCCCGACCAATAGGGAATGGCCAGGAACAACCCCACCAAAATGGCGGTGATGAGTTTGAGGTCGTTGGTGTTGATCAGTTTCAGACCGGGATTCGACGGATCGGGAATGAGCAGAATGATCTGAATGACCAGATAGTAGATAACCGCGCCGCAGATAACGGCAAACAGGCGCATGCCGAAATTGCGGAAGATCTTACCCAGTAAGACTTCGCCGATGATGACGGCGGCCAGGCCGATGACGATAGCACCACGGCCGTTGTTGACGTCGGCTCCGCCCTGAAACTGCGCCAGCAGCGCACCCGAAACGGCGACGATACCGTTGGAGAGCATCAGGCCCAGAACGATATTGCTGTCGGTATTGATACCTTGGGCGCGGGCCATGTTGGGGTTAGAGCCGGTGGCACGCATGGAACTTCCCTTTTCGGTGCCAAAGAACCAATAAAGGGCCAGAATGACAACAAAGACAACAACCATCAACAGGGGCAAGGGGTTATAATTATTGGTGGTTAAGAAATTGAGGTTCGCGTCGCGCACATAACGCTGAGAGACCAGCAGGTCGTAGTTGACGACACTGATGGCGACGTTGGAGCGGCCGACCATAATACGCAGGTTGACCGAATAGAGGGCCAACTGGGTGAGAATACCGGCCAAGATAGCGGGGATGCCGCAACGGGTATGGAAAAATCCGGTTAACAGGCCTGCGACCATGCCCGACAGGAAAGCCATAAGCAGGGCCAGCCACGGGTTCCATCCGGCCGTCATGAGCATAACGGCGACACAGCCGCCGGTGGCCATGGTGCCGTCGACGGTCAAATCGGCGACGTCGAGGATACGATAGGTGAGATAAACGCCAATCGCCATAATGCCCCAAATCAATCCCTGCGCTACCGCACCGGGTGCGGCGTTAAGGAGTGAAACAAAGAAGTTCATGATCGGTTCAATCCCCCGCCATTACTCGATGACCGTATAGGTATCGGGTATGGTCAGACCAAGGGCTTCGCAGTTGGTTTTATTATACATCTTGACAGCCCCGGCAGCGGCCTCAACCGGCATCTCGGCGATGTTGGCTTCGCCCTTGAGGATCTTGACGGCCATCTTACCGGTGGCTACGCCCAGATCATAATAGTCGATAGACAGCGTGGCAACGCCGCAGCCTTTGCAGATACCCTGCTCGCCGGCGATGACGGGAACCTTGGCGGGAATGACGACATTGGCAATCGCCTCGGTGTTGTTAGCTGCGGTGTTATCGGTGGGAATATAGATGACATCGCTGGCATCGCAAGCCGCCTGAGCGACCGAGGTGACGTTGGTGGTATCGGTAAAGGCAAAAGGAGTGACGGTATAGCCCAGACCTTCGAGCAGTTTGGTCATTTCATTGACCTGATACTGGCTGTTGGCTTCGGCCGAGCAGTAGAGCATGCCGACATTCTTCTTGTCGGGGAAGAGCTCGGTGAAGATGGCGGCCTGCTGATCGAGGGGCGCCAAATCGGTGGTGCCCGATACGTTGCCGCCGACGGTACCGTTCCAATTCTCGATCTTAAGGGCCGAAGCATAGTCGGTAATAGAGGTGCCCAGAACGGGAATGGTGCCGGTGCCTTCACGGGCAGCCTGCAAGGCCGCGGTGGCATTCGCCATGATCAGATCGACGTTGGAAGACACGAAGCCGTTGACAATGGTGGTGCAGTTGGTGGCTTCGCCCGAAGCATTCTGAACATCAATGACGACCTTATCGCCGAATTCGGCTTTAAGGGTATCGACAAAACCCTGCGTGGCGGCATCAAGCGCCTCGTGCTGAATCAACTGAACAACACCGACACGAATGGTATCGTCGGATGTACCGCCGCAGGCGGCCAACGAGCCGACCATCAAGACGGCGAGGATAAG
>CALBKB010000169.1 GCA_937892635.1 uncultured Clostridia bacterium | reverse complement strand
AGAGGGCAGGCAGAAGCTCGTCATAGGGAAGCTTCTCCACCTCCACGCCCTTTTCAAAAATGGTGCCCCAGCCATCGCCGCCGGCAATGCCGATGTCTGCCTCCCGGGCTTCGCCGGGGCCGTTGACGATGCAGCCCATCACCGCGACGGCGATCGACTTATGCACGTCACGCAGACGCTCTTCCACCTGCGAGGCGATACCGATCAGGTCGATCGCGGTGCGCCCGCAGGTCGGACAGGATACAATCTGCACCCCTCGCTGCGACAGGCCCAACGCGCGTAATAACTTGTAGGCAGCACGCACCTCTTCCACGGGGTCAGCCGTCAACGATACCCGAATGGTGTCACCGATGCCGTCAATCAGCAGCGCGCCGATGCCCGCCGCCGACTTAATCACACCATTAAGCAACGTGCCCGCTTCCGTTACACCAATATGTAGCGGATACCGACACTGCTCATGCAATAACCGATTGCATTGTACCATTTCCGGCACCCGCGACGACTTGACCGAAATAACAATATCATCAAAATCAAATCGCTCTAACAAGGACGCGCTGTATTGCGCGCTTTCACATAACGCCTGCGGACAAACATGCCCGTACTTGGCTAAAATATTCTTCTCCACTGAGCCCGAATTCACGCCGACCCGAATCGGGATTCCCGCCGCCTTACAGGCATTGGCCACGGCACGAACATGCTCGTCAGCCCCGATATTACCGGGGTTAATGCGAATCTTATCGGCCCCGGCCGCCACCGCGCCCAAGGCCAGCTTGTAATCAAAGTGGATATCGGCCACCAGCGGCAACGGTGACTGCTCGCGAATGCGCCCAAAACTCCGCACCGCTTCTTGATCGGGTATCGCCAAGCGCACAATCTGACATCCGGCCTTCTCCAAGACTTTGATCTGCGCCAAACACGCCGTCACATCATGGGTATCGGTCGAGAGCATGCTCTGCACCGAAACCGTCCCGTCACCCATGCAAACCGATCCGACCCGCACCTGCTTGCGTTGCATTAACTCACCACCCGAATGATATCATTAATAAAGACAAACACCGTCAACAGCATCAATAACCCAAACCCAACCAAATGCACGATACCTTCCTTTTCGGGTGGAATCGGCTTTCCGATTACCGCTTCCACCAAAACAAACAGGATGCGCCCGCCATCAAGCGCCGGAATGGGCAATAAATTCATAACCCCCAAATTCATAGCAATCAACGCCACAAGATTAAGCACATTGAGTAAGCCGTACCGGACCGTCTCTCCAATCATCGCCGTAATGCCCACCGGTCCGCTCAAATCCCCGAGCCCAACCTTGCCCGTCACCAAAAAGGCCAGCGACTTCCACACCGACCTCACAATCGACAAGCTCTCGGTTGCCGTCTGGGTAAAGACAGCTCCCAACGTCATATCTTCTCGACCAAAGGAAATACCGATCCGATACCCCTCGTCGGTCTTAATAAGAGGCACGTCTTCCAATACAACGCGTTTGCCATCTCGGATAACCGTCGCATCAAAGGTTTCACTATCAATAAAGTTGATGGCCAAGTTTAGATCGGTATAGTTAAGCACACCGTAACCGTCGCACCGCACGATCCGATCCCCCGCCTGAAAGGCTGTCTGCTCTTGCAAATACACCTCTTCAATGCGCGTTGAAATATAGGAAGGTACGAAGCACTGTATGATAAATACCAATAATACGCCAAAAGCCAAATTCATACCGGCACCCGCCGCCAAAACACCGATGCGTGCCAGTTTTCCCTTTTTGTTAAACGCTCGCTCGTCGTCGCTGTCTTCGTCTTCACCTACCATCATGCAAGACCCACCGATAGGAAACAGCTTGAGGGAAAACAGCGTTTCCTTCCCCTGCTTTTTCCAAATACGCGGCCCCATACCCAGCGAAAACTCAACAACACCGATTCCCGCCTTTTTTGCCGCCAGAAAATGCCCCAGCTCATGAATAAAAATCAAAAATCCGAACATAAATACGGCTATCAGAATTGACCAAAACGTAGTCAGCGTTAACACCTCTCTATTTGCTCTTGCATCGCCTCACGCGCCGCGCGATCGGCTTCCAATATCTCTTCTAAGTTCGGCTGCGCCGTCCATTTTACACGATCACAAACCTCTTCCACCAAAAGCGGAATACGGTAAAAGGGTATCTGATCAGCCAAAAAGGCTGCCACCGCGCACTCGTTAGCCCCATTGAGAATGGTCGGCATCGTACCGCCTACGGTAATGGCATGCCGCGCCAACTTGACAGCACGGAACACCTCTTCGTCGCACCGATCAAAGGTCAGCGTCCCGGCACTAAGTAAATCCAACGGCTCAACAACGGCCGTCGCGCTCTCGGGATACGCCAAAGCATATTGAATGGGCAGGCGCATATCCGGTACTCCCATCTGCGCCAATACGCTGTTGTCCTCAAAGCGCACCATCGAATGAATAATGCTCTGCCGATGCACCACAATCTCCACTTGCTCGGGCGTTACACCAAATAAATGCACCGCCTCGATCAGCTCGAGCCCCTTGTTCATCATGGTCGCACTGTCAATGGTGATCTTGGCGCCCATGCTCCAATTCGGATGTTTAAGCGCCTGCACCTTGGTCACCTGCTGCAACTGCTGCGCCGAATACCCGAAAAAGGGCCCTCCCGATGCCGTCAAGATGATCGACTTTACACTCCGCTTGGTGTCTTGCAGACACTGAAAAATAGCACTGTGCTCACTGTCAACCGGCAAAATGC
>CALBKB010000168.1 GCA_937892635.1 uncultured Clostridia bacterium | reverse complement strand
GGCACCAGCAACCGATCGCACAGATAACGGATCACGCCCGGCGCAAAACCGGTGGTATAGGAATTGATAATAAAAAACAACGGATCATCACTGACGATATTGGTGCACAACTCCACAAAATCATAGAGCTTGTCTTCCAGTTTCCACACCTCGCCGCCCGGTCCGCGCCCGTACGAGGGCGGGTCCATGATGATGGCATCGTACTTGTTGCCGCGCCGAATTTCCCGCTCAACAAACTTAATGCAGTCATCCACCAAATACCGAATGGGCGCCTGCGTCAAACCCGACAAGGCCGCATTCTCTTTGGCCCACTGTACCATGCCCTTGGCGGCATCCACATGGGTCACCGATGCGCCCGCCGCCGCGCAGGCAACGGTCGCTCCACCGGTATAGGCAAAAAGGTTGAGCACCTTTATGGGGCGATTGGCACTCGCTATCCGCTCGCGCGCCCAGTCCCAGTTGGCCGCCTGTTCGGGGAACAGACCGGTATGCTTGAAATTGGTGGGGCGAATATGAAATTTCAGGTCACGGTAGCCGATGGTGAAATCCTCAAACTTCCGATAAAATTCCCAGTTTCCGCCGCCGCTCTTGGAACGGAAATACCGTCCGTGGGCATTATCCCAGCCGATATGCTGTTTCTCGCCGCCGAAGATGGCTTGCGGATCGGGACGGATCAGGGTGATCTCTCCCCACCGTTCCAGACGCTCGCCGCCCTGACAGTCGATCAATTCATAATCTTTCCAATCGTAGGTTACAAACATAATTTATATATCCAATGTCATTTGATTTGCCGGCGCCTGCATCTTTACGCCGATATGCGCACAGCCTGCCGGGGTAATGCAACGCCCGCGCGGTGTGCGGTTTAAGAAGCCGATCTGCAATAAATAGGGCTCATACACGTCCTCAATGGTCACCGCATCCTCACCCGTAGTGGCCGCCAGCGTTTCCAAACCAACCGGACCGCCGCGGAAATTAACGGCAATCGAACGCAGAATATTGCGGTCGGTATTATCCAGCCCCAGCGCGTCGATCTCCAATTTACCCAGTCCCAAATCAGCCACCTGACTGGTGATCACGCCGTCCGAATAGATCTGGGCAAAATCGCGGATGCGGCGCAACAGACGGTTGGCAATACGCGGCGTGCCGCGACTGCGACGGGCAATCTCCATCGCTCCCGATTCCTCAATGGGCATATCCAAAATGCCGGCACTGCGCTTAACGATGGACGCCAACTCCTCGTGCGAATACATTTCCAGCCGAAAGAGCATGCCGAAACGGTCACGCAACGGACCGGTCAACTGTCCGGCTCGGGTGGTAGCACCGATCAGGGTAAACTTCTTTAAGTCCAAACGAATGGAGCGGGCCGACGGGCCTTTTCCGATAATGATATCCAACGCATAGTCTTCCAGGGCCGGATAGAGCACCTCTTCAACGGCCGAAGACAGGCGATGGATCTCGTCGATAAAGAGGATATCGCCGTCGTTAAGATTGGTCAGCAAAGCGGCCAGATCACCCGGCTTCTCAATGGCCGGTCCCGAGGTGATGCGGATGTTCACGTTCATTTCGTTGGCAATGACCGAGGCAAGCGTAGTCTTACCCAGTCCGGGCGGACCGTACAACAGCACGTGGTCCAGCGGCTCTCCGCGACCGCGGGCGGCCTCGATAAAAACAGACAGATTTTCCTTCACCTTTTCCTGTCCGACATAGTCGACCATATATTTAGGACGCAGCGAAAACTCGGGCTCGTCGCCGCCGGTAAAACCGGTGGATACGATTCTTTCATCGGGTTCCATAGGCGTTCCTCCTTATTTCATCAGTTGCCGCAGGGCGGCGCGCACGATCTCTTCCACAGGCGCAGCGGCATCTGTCTGAGCCACGGCCGCCTTGGCCTGACTGCGACTGTAACCAAGCACCAGCAGCGCCTTGACCGCCTCCTCGGCATTATCACTCGTCGGCTCGGTCGCCAACACCAATTCGTCGGCTTGCCCACCGACCAACGCGGCATCGACCTTATCTTTCAGTTCCAGCGCGATACGGCTGGCCATCTTGGCACCTACGCCGGGGGCGCGGGTAATGGCACGGGTATCGCCGCTCATCACAGCCATGGCAAACTGCTCAGGGGTCAGCGTTGACAAAACGGAAAGTGCCACCTTGGGCCCGACGCCGCTCACGCCAAGCAGTGTCTTAAAACTCTCTAACTCCTGCCGATCATAAAACCCGAACAGTTCGGCACCCTCTTGACGGAAGGCCATATAGGTATACACCGTGACCGTCTCTCCCACACCGCAACGCTCGAGGCGGGCCGAAGTCATCGACGAAACGGCCAGCTGATAGCCGACACCGCCGACGTCTACCACCGCCAAATTATTCTCATTGAGGGCTAATGTGCCGCGCAAATAATAAAACATCTTCTTTCTCCTAAATGCGATCTTCGGTATACAAGGTGCTGCCGCTGGAATGGGCATGACAGATGGCCAACGCCAAGGCATCGGCGGCATCGTCGGGACGGGGGATCTTGTCCAAATTCAAAAACAACCGCGTCATCTCCATCACCTGCCGCTTTTCGGCACGCCCGTATCCGGTGATGGCCTGCTTGACCTGCAGAGGGGTATATTCGTAAATAGGGATGTTCTGTTGCTTAGCGCCCAGCACCAACACGCCGCGAGCATGGGCCACCTGAATGCCGGTGGTGATGTTGGTATTAAAAAACAATTCTTCCATCGACACGGCATCGGGCTTATGCTTTTGCAAGAGCAGCGTCACCTGCTCATAAATGCTTTCCAATCGCTGCGAAAAGGGAGTGTGAGCCAGAGTGGTCATAACGCCGTATTCGATTGTGCGAAAACGGTTGCCGCTGTAATCGATCACGCCGTAACCAATGGTGGCAAAGCCGGGGTCAATGCCAAAGATCACCATACCCAAACACTTCTCCTTATAAAATATCAATTTATTATATCACTTTCACACGCCTTTTGCAACGAAAAACCCTGGTTTTTCATAAAAAAACACACTGCCGCGGCAGTGTGTATGATATAGGGAGGTGGTATCGCATATGATTACTCTGTTTCGGGAGCTATCTCCCCTTGTGCAGGCCTTATTGGCCTCACTTTTTACATGGACGGTCACGGCGTTGGGCGCAGCCTTGGTGCTCGTGTTTAGGCGCATTTCCCAAAAAACGACCGACCTTCTCTTGGCCTCAGGCGCCGGCGTGATGCTGGCCGCCTGTTTTTGGTCGTTACTGGAACCCGCCATGACCTTGAGTGTATCTCTGGGAAAAAGCCCGCTGGTGTCGGCCGGACTTGGTCTGGTGTTGGGCGGACTGCTGGTATTGGGCGCCGATCGCTGCTTGGATCGTTTGGCGCTTGGCAAACATAAACGCAGCCTATTGCTGGTCTTCTCGGTCACCCTTCACAACCTGCCCGAAGGCATTGCCGTGGGCGTCGGCTTTGGGGCGGCGGCCGCTCAATTATCGGGCGCGGGGCTGGGTAGTGCTTTGGCGCTGGCTGTGGGCATCATTGCTGTTACCACTGCGGTGCGGCTGCTCACCGCACTGACCCGGCGTTTTCACATGCACCACAGCATCCGTTAGGTACATACGCACAAAATAAAACAAAGGCTGTCATCCTGTACCCAGGATGACAGCCTTTGTTATCCAAACAGGGTATCGATGGACGCAAAGCGGTAGCCTTCCTCCTCCCACTTGGTCAGCAGCTCAT
>CALBKB010000167.1 GCA_937892635.1 uncultured Clostridia bacterium | reverse complement strand
GGTGAACAGTTGTGCGCTGTATATCTGCTGAGTGTCGAGGATGGTATGTTGGCGAGCAAACACTGCCACGTTGTCAAACACGAGGAGATTGATTCGGAATCTTCCTATATAAATGAATATCTTAAAGCCTACTACGGCGCCGATCCTGCCCGCATTCCTCGCCGTGTCGTCTGTGGTGTCCTGCCCGATGAACGCGAGATGCTCGCCGAGTATCTGTCGGCTCTCTCGGGTAAGCGGGTGCAGGTCATAGAGCCCTACCGCCCTCAAGACAAGCAGTTGGTGGCCATGGCGCTGCGCAACGCCAAAGAGGAGCTGATGGTGAGGGAGGGTAAGACCAAGGAGCATGAACGTGCCATATTTGATCTGATGCAGCTGTTGGGGCTTGCCAAACTTGAGAGTATAGAGATTTATGATATCTCACATCAGTCGGGCACCGATGTCGTCTGTGGCATGGCTGTCTACGGTCGCCGCGGCTTTGTGAAGGACCGCTATAAGAAATTTCGCATTGGCGCCGATGCCAACGACGATTGTGCCTGCATGAAGGAGGCAGCCTATCGTCGGTTTAAGCGCTATCAGGAGGGCGACCCTGCCTTTGCTCCTATGCCCGATGCCGTCTTTGCCGACGGGGCCCTGCCGCAGGTGCGCGCTGTGCGTCAGGCGCTTAACGAGTTGGGGCTGTATCTGCCCATCTTCGGCTTAAAAAAGGACAGCCGCCACCGTACCAAGTCACTCGTCTTCGAGGATGGACGGGAGGTTATGCTCTATAAATATCCGTCCGTATATCCCTTATGTGGGCGCATGCAGGAAGAAGCCCACCGCTTCGCCGTCACCTACCATGCCACCGCCGCCAAGCGTCGGTCGCTGGAGAGTATGTTTACGGCGGTAGACGGCATTGGCAAAACCCGTGCCGCCGCCCTGCTTAAGCATTTTAAGACCCTGTCGGCCATTAAAAAAGCCTCGGTTATCGAGCTGGCGCAGGTGCCGGGCATCAGTCACAAAACGGCAAAAAACCTCCACGATTGGTTGCGCCGACAATTTCCCTAATTTTTTGTAAAAATATACATGATTTTGCTTGACAAATAGGGGTAATGGGTGTATTATACTGCATAATGATTAAAAAAGTTATGCATATATATGCATAGAAGGAGCAAATCATGGATAAATCTCAAATCAAAAAAGTTGTGTTGGCCTATTCGGGTGGTCTGGATACCTCGATCATTATCCCGTGGCTCAAAGAGAACTATAACAACTGCGAAGTAATTGCCGTTTCGGGCAACGTGGGGCAGGCCGACGAATTGGAAGGTCTGGAAGAGAAGGCGCTCAAGACGGGCGCATCCAAGCTGTATGTGCTGGATTTGACCGACGACTATGTTGATAACTATATTATCCCCACCATGAAGGCGGGTGCGGTGTACGAAGAATATTTGTTGGGCACCAGCCATGCTCGTCCCTGCATCGCCAAGGCGTTGGTTGATATCGCCATCAAAGAGGGTGCCGATGCCATTGCTCACGGCTGCACGGGTAAGGGCAACGATCAGGTGCGTTTTGAGTTGACTATCAAGGCCTTTGCACCGCATATGCCCATCATCGCTCCGTGGCGTGAGTGGGACATCAAATCGCGCGAGGAAGAGATCGAATATGCCGAGGCGCATGATATCCCCTTGAAGATCAACCGTGAGACCAACTATTCCAAAGATAAGAACCTTTGGCATCTCTCCCATGAGGGACTGGATCTGGAAGATACCGGCAACGAGCCGCAGTACGAGAAGGCGGGCTTCCTGGAAATGGGTGTTTCGCCCTTGCAGGCACCCGATCAGCCCACCTACGTCACCCTCGATTTCGAGCAGGGCGTTCCCGTGGCGCTCAACGACGAGAAGATGAGTGCCAAGGATATCATCCTCAAGCTCAACGAGATCGGCGGCGCCAACGGCATCGGTATCCTCGATATCGTAGAAAACCGTCTGGTCGGCATGAAATGTCGCGGCGTGTATGAAACCCCGGGCGGTACCATCCTGTATAAGGCACACAGCGTGCTTGAACAGATCTGCCTGGATAAGATGACCATGCACGAAAAGCAGAAACTGTCCATTACCTTTGCCGAGCTTGTCTATAACGGTCAGTGGTTCACCCCGCTGCGTGAAGCGCTGTCGGCGTTTGTGGATAAGACGCAGGAGAAGGTCACCGGTAAGGTGCGCTTGAAACTGTATAAGGGTAATATGATTAACGCCGGCGTGTGGAGTCCGTACAGCCTCTATAGCGAGGAGATTGCCACCTTTGGTGAGAGCGATTATAACCAAAAGGATGCCGAAGGCTTCATCAACCTGTTCGGTCTGCCCATCCAGGTGCAGGCTATGGTCGACGGTAAATAAGAATTTTGGAGTAAGACTATGGCAAAGATGTGGGCGGGCCGCACCGACGGCGCCACAGAACAATTAGCGGATGATTTCAATTCTTCGATCGGCTTTGACAGTCGCATGTATCGCGAGGATATCACCGGCAGCATGGCCCACGCCATGATGCTGGGTGCCACGGGTATTATCAGCAAAGCCGAGGCCGATACCCTCATCCAAGGCCTCGAACAGATTCTGGCTGATATCCAAAGCGGCGCACTGGCTGTTGATATGTCCTGCGAAGATATCCATATGTTTGTCGAAGAGGTGCTCACGGCACGCCTGGGCGAGGTGGGTAAAAAACTGCACACCGCCCGCAGTCGCAACGATCAGGTGGCGCTGGATCTGCGTATGTATCTGCGCTCTCAGATCGACGGTATGATCACCGCTCTCAAAGCCTTCCTCGGCGTATTGACTGAGCAGGCCGATGCCCATAAAACGGCCGTCATGCCCGGCTACACCCATTTACAGCGGGCGCAACCCATCTTCTTCGGACATCATCTGATGGCCTACGCCATGATGCTCTTGCGGGATATCGACCGTTTGCAGGATTGCCGTAAGCGCATGAACCTGTCGCCCATCGGCTGTTGCGCGCTGGCGGGTACTACTTATGCCACCGACCGTCGTTTAGAGGCCAAGGCTCTCGGCTTTGACGATATCTGCCTCAATTCGCTTGACGGTGTTTCCGATCGCGATTTTGTGGTCGAGCTCCTGGCGGATCTGTCGCTGTTGATGATGCATCTGTCCCGCTTTGCCGAGGAGATTATTTTGTGGTCGAGCTGGGAATTTAAGTTTATCGAACTGAGCGATGCCTACACCACCGGCTCTTCCATCATGCCCCAGAAAAAAGAATCCCGACATG
>CALBKB010000166.1 GCA_937892635.1 uncultured Clostridia bacterium | reverse complement strand
CCGCCCGCGGCGAAACGGTGGAAGAGGCTTGCGCCGTTCACGGCACCGATGCCGATATGCTGGTCAGCAAGATCAACGAGTATCTGGCCAACGCTGCCGAATAATGTCAAAGCTGGATCGACGGCTCAGCGCAATCTACGACATGGTTAAGGGCGGGACGGTTGCCGACATCGGCACCGACCACGCCCTTTTGCCCGTTGCCCTCGTTTCTTCGGGGCGTTGTCACGCCGCCTATGCCTGCGATATCGGCGTCGGCCCGCTCGACAGCGCGGCCCGCACCATCGCCGCCGCCGGTCTTAGCGAGCGCATTGAGCGCGTCCGGTGCGACGGCATCCCACCTCAGTGCTGCCAATGCGACACCGTCATCATCGCCGGCATGGGCGGTCTGCTTATCGCCGATATTCTTTCCCGCGCCAACCTCGCGGCGCACACCCAGCTGTTGCTTCAGCCCATGACCAAAGCCCCCGAACTGCGCCGCTGGCTACTGGACCACGGCTTTTGCATCAAGATGGAACGCTATGTGCGCCAAGGCAAAATGCTCTACGTCATTCTCGACGCACGCCGCGGCACGTCCGAGCCTTACACCCCTGCCGACATAGAAGTAGGAAAGTTTACTGATTGTCCCGTCGGCAAAGAATATGTAAGGCGTCGTGTGGAATTGCTCTGCCTGCGCCGAGACAATGAAGGGCAGGTCGGGCACGATATCACGGCTCTGCAAAACTTGATTGAAGAATTGGAGAAAAGGTTATGACCGTCGGTCAACTTGAACAATTTTTATACGATACATACCCGCGCGCCAATGCCTGTGCGTGGGATAATACGGGACTACTCTGCGGCGATCCCGACAAGGCCGTGTCCTGCGTTGTCTTTGCGCTGGATATCACCGACGCGGTCATCAATCAGGCCTTGGCCGTCGGCGCGCAGGTCATCGTTTCCCATCACCCGCTCATCCGCAGCGGGCTGACTGCCGTTACCCCTCAAAGCCACGCGCGGGTCTGGCGTCTGTGCCAAAACGGTTTGGCCGCCATCTGTATGCACACCAATCTCGACATTTCGTCGGGCGGTGTCGGCGACGCGTTGGCCGCCGCGCTGGGACTGCAGGCTCCCGAGCCCGTTTTCCCTGCGGAAGGGGAGGAGCACCTGCTCTTCGGTCGAGTAGGCGCGGTAACGCCGTGTGAGGCCCAAGACTTTTGCCAAAAAGTCAAGCAGGCGCTGGCGACGCCCTTTGTCCGTGCCGTCTGCGCCGACCGTCCGATTGGCCGCGTGGCGGTCATGGGTGGCAGTGGGCGCGATTATATTGCCGATGCCGCCGCTATCGCCGATGCCTACGTCACCGCCGATTGTCGGTATCATGATTTTCAGCTGGCACAGTCGCTGGGGCTGACCCTCATCGACGCCGGCCATTTTCCCACCGAGAACGTCGTCATAGCGCCGCTGATGGCGCGGGTGGCTGAGGCCTTCCCCGCTCTGACGCTGGTGATTGCCGACCATACCGATATCATCGGTATCTTCTGA
Source organism: uncultured Clostridia bacterium (assembly GCA_937892635.1). Lineage (GTDB taxonomy): Bacteria > Bacillota > Clostridia > Oscillospirales > UMGS1783 > CAKSHC01. The sequence goes on along the minus strand of CALBKB010000166.1, from coordinate 12,857 downwards.
GGAGAGTCCCATGCCCTTTGACGGAATCTTCCTTTCGGCCGTCTGCCGTAGTTTGGAGGCGGCCGTCGGCGCGAAGGCCGATAAAATTTATCAGCCGACACCCGTCGAGCTGATTGTGGCGCTGCGCGGCCCCGCCTTTACGGGGCGGCTGCTCATCTGTGCCGATCCGTCGGCACCCCGCCTGCATCTGACCCAAACCAAACCCGACAACCCGCCCCAAGCCCCTGCCTTTTGCATGCTCTTGCGCAAGGTTTTGGCCGGCGCGCGGCTGCGCGCGGTGCGCCAAATGGGCTTTGACCGTCTGGTCACCCTCGAATTTGACGCCGTTAACGAAATGGGCGACGCCGTCTGCCGCAGTCTGGTCGTGGAACTGATGGGGCGTTGCGCCAATGTCATTGTAACCGAAAACGGTCGCATCCTCGACGCCCTGCGTCGGGTCGACTTTTCCATGTCACCCACCCGCCCCATTCTGCCGGGCGGTCGGTATGACTACCCCGAACCCCAAAATAAAATGCCCCTTTCTCAGGTCACCGAAGAGGCGGTGGCGCAGGCGCTCGCCCAAGGCGCAAGCGCTAAGCAAGCCCTGCTCTCCCTCATCAGCGGCCTGTCCCCCCTGCTCGCCCGCGAGATCTTGGTGCGCAGCGGTTATGCCCCCGACCTCTCGGCGTCAAACGCCCGCCCGGATACCCTTATGCAGGGCATCTCATGGCTCCGTGACAAAACAGAGAATAATTCCTGTTTTGTTGCATTACGAGAGCAAACCAAAGGGAATTTTGAGTTTGCATCGGTGGATATTGAGCAGTACGGCGGGTATGTGACCAAGACGGTTTATGAAGACGCCGGCAGCCTACTGGACGCCTATTATGCCCAGCGCAATCGGGAATCGATGGTGCAGGCGCGGGGCGCTGACCTGAAAAAGGCGGTACAGACGCATATTGCGCGACTGAGCCGAAAACTGACGGCTCAGCAAAGCGAGCTGGAAGAGAATCGCAACAAGGAAAAATATCGCACCTACGGAGATCTGATTACCGCCAATATCTATCGCATCGGTGAGGGTGACCGTCAGGTGGTAGCGGTCGACTACGGGCAGGAGTCCATGCCCGAGGTGACCATTGCGCTTGACGAGAATCTGTCGCCTGCCGCCAATGCCCAACGGTATTACAAGTGGTATCACAAGGCCAAAACGGCGACGGCGCATCTGCGTGAGGAAATGGAAAAGGCGGCTAAGCAGCTGCACTATCTGGATAGCGTGCTGGAAGCCCTCTCCCGTGCCGAAACGGGGATTGAGGTGGCCGAGATCCGTCAGGAGCTGACCGAGGGCGGCTATCTGCGCAGCGGCGGTAAGAAGAATCGTCCCCAAAAAGCGCAGCCGCATCGGTTTGTCTTTGACGGGGTTGAGATCTTGGCCGGCAAAAACAACCTGCAAAATGAACGGTTGACCCATCACCTGGCGATGAAAAACGAATGGTGGCTGCATCGTTTGGATGCGCCGGGCAGTCACGTCATTGTTCGTGACACCGAGCCGAGCGAAGCGGTGCTGACCTTTGCCGCCGAGATCGCGGCCCTCTATTCGGGCGGTGACGGGGCAGGCAAAACGGCGGTGGATATGACCCGTGCCCGCTATGTCAAAAAAATCGCCGGTGCCGGTCCGGGCATGGTCAGCTATACCAATCAGACCACCATCTACGTCACCCCCTCGCGCGAGAGGGCGGAGAAACATCGAATAAAATAAAATTTTGGTTGTTTCTTATCAGACCCTTGTGGTATAATAAGACATCATACCCGAAAGGAAAGGCTATGCGAATCATCTCCGGCTCTCGCCGCGGACTCAAACTGCTCTCGCCGCCCGGCAAACAAGTGCGGCCGACGATGGATCAGGTCAAGGAAGCGGCCTTCAATATTGTCCAATTTGATATTCCCGGCGGCGTCTTTGCCGATATGTTTTCGGGCAGCGGTCAGATGGCCTGCGAGGCACTCTCCCGCGGCGCCGACGTGGTATACGCCTTTGAGCCCGATCGCGAAGCCTTCCGCGTCCTTTCCCAAAACATTCAAAAAATGGACATGCCTGCGCAGGCTAAGGTTTTTCAAGCGCCTTACACCCGCCTGGCCACCGTCTATCCCACGCCCCGTATCGACGTGGCCTATATCGACCCACCCTTTGATGCCGATCTGTACGAGGCGGCGCTCTCCTTTTTGTTGCCCTTCCTTCACGAGGGGTCGACCGTCATTTGCGAGGCCGAGCGCGGCGTGGAACTGCCGCAACGGATGGGCGCCTTCCAAGCCACCGTGCGTCGATACGGTCATGTAAACTTGTACGTATACCGCTGTGAAAGCGAGGAATCTTTATGAGAATAGCCATCTGTCCCGGCTCCTTTGACCCGATCACCAACGGGCATCTGGATATTATCAGCCGTGCCGCCAAGCTCTTTGACCACGTTGAGGTGGCGGTGTTGCATAACTCGTCCAAAAAGTGCGTCTTTTCGGTCGAGGAGCGCGTCGATATGATTCGGCAGTGTATTGGCGATATCCCCAACGTGTCGGCCTCGTCTTTTGACGGACTGCTGGTCGACTATGCCAAAAAGGTGGGCGCCACCGCCATCGTAAAAGGGTTGCGTGCCGTGTCCGACTTTGACTATGAATTTCAGATGGCGCTCTTTAACAAAGAGATCAATGCCGAAGTGGAGACCATCTTCTTGACCACTTCGCCTGAGCATATGTATCTGTCTTCCAGCGTTGTGCGCGAAATGGCGGCGCACGGGGGCGATATGTCCCGCTTCGTTCCGGCCTGTGTCGCACGGCGGATCGCAGCCAAATACAGTGAGGGGGTTACCCGATGAACGATTTTGAAAAGCTGATGCAGGATCTGGATAATCTGTTGGAGGAGGCTTGGCGGGTGCCGCTGAGCAGTGGCAAGGTTGTGCTCGACCGCGAAGAGATGACCCGCATCTCTCAAGGCTTACATACCCACTACCCCACCGAGATCTCCCGTGCCCGCAACCTGCTTGATGAGCGCGAGAAGATTCTGCTCAAAGCCCGTACCGACGCCGAGGCTATGCTCTCCAAGGCCCGCGTACAGAGCGAGCAGATCATGAACGAGCAGGATATTATTCAGCAGGCCCGCAAATACGCCGAGGAAATTCGTCAGAGTGCCGAGGAAGATGCCGAGCGCATCAAGCGCAGCGCCGTCGAGTTTGCCGACGCCGTTCTGGCGCAGGCCGAAGAACATTATGATAAAAATCTTTCGTTGATCCAGCAGGCACGCCGCGTAGTGCGCAACTAAATCGGATCGCAGGAATTGGCAAAGACCCAGGGATGCAGCCTCGGTTGCATCCCTTTTTCAAAATGGAGGAAACATGGAAACCATCGAGCTTCGTATCACAGCAACTACCCACGACGGCCGCGGTGTAGCTCGTACCGACGGTGTCGTAGTTTTTGTCGCCGGCGCTTTGCCCGGCGATACCGTTCGCGCCCGCATCACCAGACGCGCGCCTCGCTTCTGGGAGGCACAGACCGAGGAGATCCTCTCTCCCTCGCCCGACCGTATCGATCCGCCCTGTCCCCAAACAGCCTGCGGCGGCTGCATTTGGCAGGGGCTTTCCTATGAAAAACAGTTGGAACATAAGGCTGCCCGCATTCGCAACGCTTTTGCCCGCATCGGCAAAATAGCGGTTGATCCCGCTGCCGTTATTCCCTCGCCCAACCTTCAACACTATCGCAATAAAATCACCTTGCACTTTGGTCGTCACCAAGGCCAAGTAATTCTAGGAGTTCTTCCTGAAAACAGTCATCAAGTATTGCCCTGCAAGGGCTGTGTGGCGTATGACCCGCGGCTGGAACCCTTTATTGCCTTGACCGAGCAGTGGGCGCGTCGTACCGCGGCCCGTCTTTATCGCCCGGCTACCCAAGAGGGACTGCTCTCCCGCGCCGCCTTCCGCGTCGGTTCGTCGGGTGAGGTTTCGCTATTGCTGATAACCGGTGACGGCGCCCTGCCGCACATGGGTCAGTTTACCCAGGCGCTCATCGAGGCCGGCATCACCTGTCTGGCCCACGCCAATGAACGCACGCCCTATAAGGCAGACATTCTCTGGGGCAAACCGGGCATCATTGAAGAATTGGCAGGTGTGACCTTGACCGTTTCGCCCACCGCCTTTATGCAGATCAACCACGAGGCGGCGGAGATTTTGTATCGAACGGCACTGGACATGGCACAGCTCACCCCCGACGATACCGTCGCCGACCTGTGCTGCGGCGTCGGCTCGATCACCTTGGCCGCTGCCAAGCGCGCCGGCCGCGCCTTCGGCGCCGAGATCCTGCCTGCCGCCATTGAGGACGCCAAGAAAAATGCCGTCGCCAACGGTTTGGAAGCCACCTTTTTGGCTGCCGAAGCCGGCGCCGCCATGCAACAGTGGTTGGCCGATGGCGTGACCTTTAACGCCGTGATCGTCGACCCGCCGCGCAACGGCTTAACCGACGACGCCCGCAAGGCGGTGTTGGCCGCCAACCCCGACCGTCTCATCTACGTTTCTTGCGGCCCCGAAACGCTGGCGCGCGACTGTGCCTTCTTTGCCCAACACGGCTATGCCGTCACCGCCTGCCGGCCCGTCGATCTCTTCCCCAACACCCCCCACGTCGAATGTGTGGTCAGTCTTTGCCGAACCGAACAAGCGCCTCAATAAAAGGAGCAACCATGAAAAAACAACGGATGGCAAAAATAATAGGAATTATTCTCGTTTTGCTTTTGGCGTTTTTTGTCACGATTAACGTGATAGAGCCCAAGCCTAACGTGGCGAGCAATCCCTTCGTGGTGGAGGGGGGGGAATTGCCGATGCTGGCCGCTCACCGTGGCGGCGCCGTCAACAACCCCGAAAACACCATGCTGGCCTTCCGTGAGGCGGTCAAGATGGGGGTCGACATTTTGGAGAGCGACCTGTATCTGACCAAGGACGGCTACCTGGTCTATAACCATAACGAATATATTGACGAAACCTGCAACATCAATGGTGACGTGCCGTTGGCGCAGGCGCAACAGCAGCGGCATTATATTGAGGATATGACGCTGGCCGAGCTGCGGCAGTATAACTTTGGCTATTATTTTACCGACGGTGAGGGAAATCGTCCCTACCGCGACGTGACCGATATCCAAGCGTCGGGCTTGCAGATTGCCACCGTTGACCAACTGTTTGAAGAGTTCTACGAGTCCCACCCCGACCTGCTTTTTATTGTTGAAATCAAGAACGAGGGCGAACGGGGCAAGGAAGCCTGCCGTATATTGGATCAGACGCTCGCGCAATATCCTGCCTATCGCGATCGTATCGTCGTCGGCACCTTTCACGACCAGATCGAGCAGGAACTCAAAACCAAGTATCCGCATCTGATGCGCGGCGCCCCCACGGGTACGGCCGCCACCTTCATTCTCACCCAGTTTCTGGGCGTTAACCTCTTTGATACGAGCGATTTTGCCTGCCTGCAAATCCCCATGAGCTATGACGTTGGCATCACCCTGGGCCTGGACAAGCAAACCCTCGTGGACCGCGCCCATCGCCGCAACGTCGCCGTCCAATATTGGACCATCAACGATGCCGACGAGATGCGCCGCCTGATTGATCTGGGCTGTGACGCGATTATGACCGACGATCCCGCCCTGCTGGCGCAGGTGCTTGCCGAATATCAATCATGAAGGAGGGATACCATGGAAATTCTCGCTCCCGCGGGAGGACCCGAGCAGCTGACAGCGGCCGTGCGCGCCGGTGCCGATGCTGTCTATCTGGGTCTTGACCGATTCTCGGCCCGCGGCGCCGCCACCAACTTTTCCGATCAGTCGCTGGCACAGGCCGTGGCCTATTGCCACGAGCGGGGCGTTAAGGTCCATGTTGCTCTCAATACGCTGGTAAAGGATAGTGAACTGGCCGCCGTACACCAAACGGTGCAAACCCTCTGCGCTTACGGTGTCGACGCTGTTATCGTGCAGGACCTTGCGGTGGCCGCGTTGGTGCGCGAATGTGCTGCGCAACTGCCTATGCACGCCTCGACCCAAATGACGGTGCACAACCTCTCAGGCGTGCGCGCCATGCAAGAACTCGGCTTTTCCCGTGTCGTTCTTGCTCGCGAACTGAGCCTGCGTGAAATCGAATACATCATCAAAAATACCACCCTCGAAATCGAGGTCTTTATCCACGGCGCCTTGTGCATGTCAGCGTCGGGGATGTGCTACCTCTCCTCCCTGCTGGGACAACGCTCGGGCAACCGTGGCTTGTGCGCCCAGCCCTGCCGCCTGAATTTCTCCTGCAATGGGCGCGACCACGCCCTCTCCCTCAAGGATCTGTCGGCCGTTTCGCACATGCAGCAACTGATGGCCGTAGGCGTCACCAGCGTTAAGATCGAAGGCCGCATGAAACGCCCCGAATATGTGGCGGCCGCCGTCGATGCCTGCCGCATCGCACGGGATGGCGGCACCCCCGACATGGCAAAACTGCAGGCCGTCTTCTCCCGTTCCGGCTTTACCGACGGCTATGTAACGGGGCACCGCACGCTCGATATGTTCGGCATCCGCCGCAAAGAAGACGTCACGGCCGCTAACGGGGTGCTCGACGAGATGGCGCAACGCTACCGCGCCGAACGTCCCATCCTGCCCGTCGATATGACCCTCGACCTGCCCCAAGGTCGACTGACCGCCACCTGCGACGGCTATACCGTCACCGTCATAAGCGATACCCCGCCGGAGCCGGCCCGCACCGCACCCACCGACCGTGACCGTGCGTTCGCCGCCCTCTCCAAAATGGGCGGCACGCCCTATTATCTCAACCAATTGTCCTTTACCAATACCGATCGCATCCTCCCCGCCTCCGCCCTCAACGCGTTGCGCCGCAAGGCTTTGGAGGAAATCTCCGCCCAGCGGCGCCAACCCAACCCCATTCCCTGCGCCCCCTATGAGAAAAAAATAGGAACCTCTACTAAAATAAGAAAACCGCAGGTGCGCCTGCGGTTTGAGAAGGCGGAACAGATCGTAGGGAGCGAATATGCGCAAAAGATCCTGTTGCCGCTGGGGGAATGGGAAAAGAACCCGACGCTCATCGGCTTTTTCAAGGGGCAGGCGGTTGCCGAACTGCCTGCACTGTGCTATGAGGAAGAAACGCTCAAAAAGCGCCTGCTGTTCCTGAAAGAACAGGGACTGGCCGAGGTGCAGGTCGATAACATCGGACTACTGATGCTGGCCAAAGAACTGGGCTTTGTTGTTCACGGCGGACCGGGACTGAACATACTCAACACCCAAGCGCTGGCCGAATATCAAACATTAGGCCTGTGTGACGCCATCGTCTCTTTTGAATTGTCGCGGCAGCGCATACGGGCGCTGGGCGGCGATCTGCCTCGCGGCGCGCTGTTGTACGGACGCTTGCCGCTGATGCGGTTTCGCGCCTGCCCCAAAAACGATTGCGCCGCCTGTGACGGGTCGGCAACGCTGACCGATCGCATGGGCATTGAATTCCCCTTGCACTGCACCGAGAAGGGGTATCAAACCCTGTATAATTCCCGCCCGCTTTGGGCGGTCGATAAGGGCGATTTTAATATCGACTTTATGCTTTTGTATTTCACCGACGAGGTCGAGCCCCAACCTATTATTGAGGCTTGTTTGGACGCTCTGCCGTCCCCCGTCGCTCACACGAATGGACTGTATTTGAAGGAGGTATTGTAACATGGCAAAATCCAACAGCTTTTTCTTGGGACTGCTCGCCGGCGCGGCGGCTGTCGTAGGCACGGTAGCGGTTCTCCGCGCCATCGACGAGAAGAAGAAAAAAGAAACGGAAGAAGAACTCTTTGAGATCAAACAAGCGGTCGAAGAGGAAATCGGATAACCACGAGGACGTTATGACAACCATCTATTTGGTGCGGCACTGTGAGTGTGTCGCTAATGTTGAGCGGCGTCTGTCGGGCATCGTCGATTATCCTATTACCGAAAAAGGACGCGGTCAGCTCGACGGCTTAGCCGCGCGTTTTGCCTGCGTGCCCTTGGACGCCGTCTATACCTCGCCCTTGGCCCGCACTCGCGCTACCGCCGCGGCCATCGCCCGCCATAACGGCGCGCCCGTCTTGGTCGACGAGCGATTTATCGAATTTAACTTCGGCTCGCTCGACGGCATACCCGTCAAGGAGATGCCCGAGCAATGGAAACGCCTATGGCTGGAGCAGGCCCATGAATTCTATGCCCCCGACGGCGATCGGATCGCACAGTTCGGTGAGCGCGTTTGGCAGGGCTTTTTGGCGCTGGCGCAGGAGAACCGAGGCAAAACGGTGGCGGTGGCCACCCACGGCAACGTCCTGCGCTCGATCAGCTTGCGCTTGCAAGGAATGGCCGAGCATCAACTGGGCGAGATCGAATGGAGCGGCAACACCGCCGTCCACCAAATCGTCTTGGACGATGAGGGAAATTGGGAATATTTACTGAAAAACGATACAAGCCATGTTCCGCCTGAGTTTGCGGGTCCGTTAGAGAGGCCGTGGAAATGAAACTATTCACCAAAGATACGGCCTTTTATAAGCAAGCGGCGGCTATCGCCGTACCCATTGCGTTGCAGGCGCTGATTACCAACGGCGTCAACATGCTCGATACCGTTATGGTGGGCGCCGTGGGCGAAACGCAGCTTTCGGCCGTTTCGCTGGCCAATCAGTTTATCAATATTTTCCACATCTTATGTATGGGCATCGGCATGGGCGCGTCGGTCATGGTTTCCCGCTATTACGGCATGAAGGACGCCTCGTCGCTGAAAAAAACGGTGACGATCATGCTGCGGCTGTGCCTGATTCTGGCCTCTGCTTTTTGTCTGGCTACCGTCTTGTTTCCGCAGTCGATTATGCGCATCTATACCGATGAGTGGGCGATCATCCAAGAGGGCGTTGCCTATTTGCGTTATTCCATTATCAGCTATTTCTTCTTGGGCTTGTCGCTCACCTGCACCATCGTTCTTCGTAACGTGGGTCAGGTCAAGATGCCGCTGTATACCTCCATCGGCGCCCTCTTTGTCAACGTGGGAGCCAACTGGATCTTCATTTTCGGCAAATTAGGCGCGCCGACCATGGGGGTAGCCGGTGCCGCGTTGGGTACCCTGATTGCCCGCCTGTTTGAGTTTAGTGTCATCTGCGGCTACCTCTTTTTCAAGGACACCGCCATCGGCTTTCGCATCAAAGACCTCTTCAAGCCGGTGGGGAAACTGTGGAAAGAATATGTGCGCATCAGCCTGCCTGTGCTCATCAGCGACGGGATTTTGGCCATCGGTAACAATTCGATAGCCATGATCATCGGGCGCCTGGGCGAGTCCTTTGTGGTGGCCAACGCCGTAACCTCGGTGGCACAACAGCTGAGCGTCGTCATGATCCAAGGCTTTTCGCAGGCCGGCGCCATCGTCACCGGCTACACGCTGGGCGAAGGTGATCGGGATAAGGCGCTGCAACAGGGTCACGCCTTTTTGGGGCTGGGCTTTGTTTTTGGCGTGGTGGCCGCGGGCATTATCACCGCCATCAGCGTGCCGCTGATGAACGCGTATCAGCTTTCCCCTCAAACCCAAGCCATCGCGCGGCAATTGATGTGGGCCATCCGCATTATTGTCATCTTCCAATCCACCAACAGCATTATGACCAAAGGCGTTTTGCGCGGCGGCGGCGATACCAAAACGCTTATGCTGGCCGACAACGTCTTTCTCTGGGTGCTCGCCCTGCCGCTGGGCGCCTTGGCGGGACTCGTCTTTCACCTGCCCCCCTTCTGGATCTATGTCGCGCTCAAATGCGATCAGGTGGCAAAGGCAGTCTGGTGTGTTCTTCGTTTGCGAAGCGGCAAATGGATCAAGAAAATATACAGCGAAAAAGAAATGGAGGAGCCATAACGGCTCCTCCTAATTTTATTCGCGATAGGCAGAATCAATATTTAAATATTCTTCCAAGCATAAACCGCTCTCGGCCACGTCCATCGCCAACTCGGTTCCCAAGTAGCGCAAATGCCACGGCTCGTATACATACCCCGTGATCTCCTGCTTGTCTTTGGGATAGCGAATGATAAATCCGTAGGACGGTCCGTGCTCGGCCACCCATTTGCCGGCCTTTGACTCGCCAAAGGCATAGGAGATTTCGTTGATGTCAAAGGCCAGCCCCGTTTGATGCTCCGAATGACCGGGGCGTGCCGAATAGGTGTCGGCCTCCTCTTTGCCGCTGCGGTTGACGTAGTTGTTGTAAAGCTTTTGCTGGGTCTGATAGGAGCGATACCCCGAAATGATCCGCAGGGAAATGCCCTCTTCCTTCGCCGCCTCAACCATGGCGTTCCACGCTTCCATCACCGTGGGCACAATGCCGCCGGGCGCATATCCCTCAGGCAGGGCATAGGTCTTGTTCGCGATGAGTATGCCGTCAATATAGGTGCACCCATCCTCCGGATTCACGGCAATGGCCGGCGCAAAGTAGGGCACGTCGGCAACGGTTACCGATGCTTCGGTGTATATGCCGGTAGCCAGCGTCAGCCGCAGGGTACAGCTGCCTTCACCCACCGCCGTTACCGTTCCCTGTTCATCGACGGTAGCCACCGCCTCATCAGAACTGGTCCAGGTGTAGGATTCAACCACGGCGTCGGCGGGCGTGACGGTGAAGGTGATCGATCGGGTCGGCTCCCCCACCACCAAATCCAAAGCCACCTCGCTGAGCCGAATATGTTTGGGTAAAACCACCTCGGGCTCGGGCTCGGGCAGGGACGAACTGACCGGCGCGGTACACCCTGTCAATAACAGCAAGAGACACAAGACACAAACAAATCGCTTCATGATATCACCTCTGTCATTATTATAGCAGTACATCGAAAAAAAAGCAATCTTGACATTGACCGAAAAATGTGATATCCTTGGCCTGTCAAAGATGTTGACGGAGAGAGTATGGCGTGGCAAGCCCCCAGAGAGCAGACGGTCGGTGTGAGTCTGCGGCAAGCGCGTCCGGAAGATCACTCCCGAGTTGCGGCGATGAAACAAGTAGTTGCCGACGGGTCCGCCCGTTATAGGGGAACCGCATTCTTATGTGCGCAGTAACAGGTGGTATAGTAACGGGTTTCCCGTCCTTTTACGGATGGGAGGCCCTATTTTTATTTTGGAGGAAACTATGTATAAGAAGATCGATCCCAACCTCGGCTCGGTCGAGCGCGAGAAACAAACGGTGCAGTTCTGGAACGAGCACAAGATCTTTGAAAAAACGGTCGAAGCCGGCAAAGGCCGCCCGACCTACACCTTTTACGACGGTCCCCCCACCGCCAACGGCCGTCCCCATATCGGTCACGTCCTCACCCGTGTCATCAAGGATATGATCCCCCGCTACCGCGTTATGAAGGGCTACGACGTGCCCCGGAAGGCCGGCTGGGAGACCCACGGCCTGCCCGTTGAACTGGAAGTAGAAAAGCTGCTGGGCATCAACGGCAAGGAGCAGATCGAAGAGTACGGCATCGCCCCCTTTATCGATAAATGCAAGGAAAGCGTTTGGAAATATAAGGGTATGTGGGAGGACTTCTCTAAGACGGTTGGCTTCGGCGTCGATATGGACGATCCGTACGTCACCTATCATAACGACTATATCGAGTCGGAATGGTGGGCGCTCAAACAGATCTGGGATAAGGGTCTGCTCTATAAGGGCTTTAAGATCGTTCCCTATTGCCCCCGTTGCGGCACCCCCCTGTCCAGCCACGAGGTAGCACAGGGCTATAAGGACGTTAAGGAACGTTCGGCGGTCGTCCGCTTCAAGGTCAAGGGCGAGGACGCCTTCTTCCTGGCTTGGACCACCACCCCCTGGACCTTGCCCTCTAACGTGGCACTGTGCGTCAACCCCGACGAAGAATACGTTAAGGTCAAGCTCGGCGAGTATACCTACTATATGGCCGGCGCTCTCGTTTCCACCGTGTTGGGCGAAGAGGCCGAGGTGATCGACCGTTTCCCCGGAAAAACTCTTGAGTATAAAGAGTATGAACCGTTGTGGCACTTCGTTTCGCCCAAGGAGAAATGCTGGTACGTCACCTGCGACAGCTATGTCACCCTCACCGACGGTACCGGTATCGTCCATATCGCCCCCGCCTTTGGTGAAGACGATGCGCAGGTCGGCCGTAAGTATGAGCTGCCCTTTGTTCAGTTGGTTAACGCCAAGGGCGAGCTGACGGACGAAACCGATTGGGCAGGCCTGTTCGTTAAGGACGCCGACAAACCCATTCTCATAGATCTGGAAAAGAAGGGACTGCTCTTCTCGGCGCCTGTCTTTGAGCATAGCTACCCCCATTGCTGGCGTTCCGACACCCCGCTACTCTACTATGCCCGCGAAAGCTGGTTTATCAAAATGACGGCGGTACGCGAAAACCTCATTCGCAACAACAACACCATCAACTGGATCCCCGAAAGCATCGGTAAGGGGCGTTTCGGCGACTGGCTGGAGAACGTTCAGGATTGGGGCATCTCCCGTAACCGCTATTGGGGCACGCCGCTGAATATTTGGACCTGCTCCTGCGGTCATCACCATGCCATCGGCTCCATCGCCGAGCTCAAAGAGATGAGCCATAACTGCCCCGACGATATCGAGCTGCACCGTCCGTACGTCGATGCCGTCACCATCAAATGTCCGGCATGCGGCGGTGAAATGCACCGCGTCCCCGAGGTTATCGACTGTTGGTTCGACTCGGGCGCCATGCCCTTCGCGCAGCATCATTATCCCTTTGAAAATCACGATAAATTCGAAGCCCAGTTCCCCGCCGACTTCATCTCCGAAGCCGTCGACCAGACCCGCGGCTGGTTCTATTCCCTGCTTGCCATCTCCACCCTGCTCTTTGATAAAGCGCCTTATCGCAACGTCATCGTGCT
>CALBKB010000165.1 GCA_937892635.1 uncultured Clostridia bacterium | reverse complement strand
GCCCGCCTTTACCTTGCCCACGAACGAGGTGTCGATATCCTCCATACAGTGAGCCGCCAATTCCTTATGGTTGGCGGTGTTGAGATAGCGGGCGGGGATGATAACGTCGGTGTCGATGTTATCGCCGTATTTATGTACCAAACCGTGTGCAATCATACTCGTTACTCCTTTTCCAGACAGCGGGGGTCGGTAATATGACCCGTAACAGCCGAAGCCGCCGCCGTTTCGGGGCCTGCCAGATAGATCTTGGACGTGACGTGACCCATGCGCCCGACAAAGTTGCGGTTGGTGGTGGCCACGGCAACCTCATTTTCAGCCAGAATTCCCATATAGCCGCCCAGGCAGGGGCCGCAGGTGGGGGTGGATATGACACAGCCGGCCTTGATGAAGATTTCAGCATAGCCAAGCTTGATGCAATCCAGATAAATCTTCTGGGTGGCGGGAATGATGATGCAGCGCACGCCGGGGGCGACGTGGTGATTCTTGAAGATCTCGGCAGCCGCCTTCATGTCCGACAGACGACCGTTGGTGCAAGAGCCGATAACGCACTGGTCGATGGTGACCTCACCCAAAAGGGCGGCCGGCTTGGTGTTTTCGGGCAGATGGGGACAAGCCACCGTCGGTTCAATGGCCGACAGGTCAATGTCGATAACCGCGTCGTACACCGCGTCGGGGTCGGCGGCGTAGACGGTGTAGGGGTGGGTCATGCGCTCTTTATAATAGGAAAGGGTGATGTCATCCACGGCGAAGATGCCGTTTTTGGCACCGGCCTCAATGGCCATATTGGCCATGCACAGGCGGTCGTCCATCGAAAGGGTTTTCAGGCCTTCGCCGTCAAACTCCATGGACTTGTACAGGGCACCGTCGACACCGATCTTACCGATGATATGTAAAATCACGTCCTTACCCGAGCAGCCCTTTTGAAGAGCGCCGGTCAAGTTGAACTTAATGGCCGAAGGCACCTTAAACCAGGCCTCGCCGGTGGCCATGCCGGCGGCCATATCGGTGGAGCCGACGCCGGTGGAGAAGGCGCCCAAAGCGCCGTAGGTACAGGTATGGGAATCGGCGCCGATGACCACATCGCCCGGGCCGACCAGACCCTTTTCGGGGAGCAGGGCGTGCTCGATGCCCATATCGCCGACGTCATAGTAGTTTTCAATGGCGTGGGCGCAAGCAAAGCAACGGCACTGTTTGGTCTGCTGGGCCGCCTTGATATCCTTATTGGGGACGAAGTGATCCATGACCATCGAAATTTTGGACTTGTCAAAGACTTTGGTAAACCCGTTCTTTTCAAACTCGTTGATGGCCACGGGGGTGGTGATATCGTTGCCCAGCACCATATCGAGCTTGGCGCGAATGAGCTGACCGACCTCAACCGATTCCAGCCCGGCGTGAGCGGCCAATATTTTTTGAGTCATTGTCATTGGCATACTGATTTACTCCTTATCAATGCTGCGGTTAATGGCCGAAAAGAGGGCGTTGATGGACGAGGCGATGATGTCGTCGTGGATGCCGGCACCCCAGACGCGTTTGCCGTTGCCGGGAACGATGCTGACATAGGTGACGGCCTGAGAAGACGAGCCCAAGGTGAGGGCGTGCTCTTCATAGGTCAGTTCGGCAAACTCCATGCCCAGCTTGGCCTTGACGGCGTTGGATACGGCGTCCAGACGGCCGTTACCGACGGCTTTGAGATCCATGACCTTTCCGTCAATCTCGACGGTAAGGGTGACCTCGATCTCGGGTTTGCGTTCAAAGTGATAATCCATCAAGCGGATATGGTTGTTAATATTGACATACTGCTCGGTGAAAACGTCCAGCACCTGACGGGGCGAGAGTTCGGCGTGGGCATGATCAGACACGCTCTTGACGGCGTAGCCGACGTCCTCGCGCATTTTGGCGGGGAGCACAAAGCCAAACTGATGTTCAAGCAGATAGCCGATACCGCCCTTGCCCGATTGGGAGTTGATGCGAATGACGTCGGTTTCATATTCGCGGCCGACGTCGGCAGGGTCGATGGGCAAGTAGGGCACCGTCCAGGTATCACGATTCTTTTCTTCGCGCCAGCGCATGCCCTTGGCAATGGCATCCTGATGGGAGCCCGAAAAGGCGGCAAAGACCAGCTTGCCGGCATAGGGGGCGCGGTCATAGACATGCATACGAGTGACGCGCTCGTACAGTTCGGTAATCTCAGGCATATTCGAGAAGTCGAGGCCCGGCTCGACACCCTGCGCGTACATGTTCAGCGCCAGGGTGATAATATCGACGTTGCCTGTCCGCTCACCGTTGCCGAAGAGGGTGCCCTCGATGCGGTCGGCACCGGCCAACAAGCCCAGTTCCGAATCGGCGACGGCGCAGCCGCGGTCGTTATGCGGATGCAGGGAGACTTCGACAGCGTCGCGGTATTTGAGATGGTCGCACATATACTCGACCTGGTTGGCGTAGACGTGGGGCGAGGACAGTTCGACGGTGACGGGAAGGTTGATAATGGCCTTGCGTTCGGGCGTAGGTTGCCAAATATCGAGCACGGCATTGCAAACCTCCAGCGCGTACTCAGGCTCGGTGCCGGTAAAGGATTCGGGGGAGTACTCATAGCGGTAGCGGCAACCCGTTTCATCGGCAATTTTCTTAAACAGTTTGGCACCGTCGATGGCAATCTGCAAGATCTCCTCTTTGGATTTGCGGAAAACCTGCTCGCGCTGCGCGAGAGAGGTGGAGTTATACAGATGGACAATGGCGTTCTTGCAACCCTTCAACGCGTCAAAGGTTTTGCGGATGATGTGCTCGCGGCTTTGGGTGAGCACCTGCACCGTGACATCGTCGGGGATACGGTTTTGGTCGATAAGGGTGCGCAAAAAGGTATATTCGGTTTCGGAAGCGGCAGGGAAGCCGACTTCGATCTCTTTGAAACCAACCTTGACCAACAACTCGAAAAAGTCTAGCTTTTCTTCCAGGCTCATGGGAATGATCAGCGACTGGTTGCCGTCGCGCAGGTCGACCGAGCACCATTTGGGCGCGCATTCGATATGCGTTTTGGTCGCCCAACGCATAGGCGGATTTTGCACGGGGAAAAACTGTCGGGTATATTTAGCCGTGTTGTTCATAGTTACACTCACTTTTTACAGATTGCAATGACTTCGACCTCGACCAGAGCGCCCTTGGGCAGAGCGGCTACCGCCACGCAGGAGCGGGCCGGTGCCGAGGTGATGTAAGCGCCGTAAACGGCGTTAAAGGCGGCAAAATCGTTGATATCAGCCAAAAAACAGGTGGTTTTGACCACGTGGTCAAAGTCGGTGCCTGCCTGTGTCAGCACCGCTTGCAGGTTTTTCATAACCTGCTCGGTCTGTGACGTAATGTCGGTACCGACCAGCGTTCCGACGGACGGATCCAATGCGATCTGTCCCGACGTATAGAGCATATCACCACAGCGCACCGCCTGCGAATAGGGACCGATAGCGGCGGGGGCGTGGGGGGTGGCAATTTTAGTAATCATTCTTAAAATTCTCCTTTTAGAGGATTTTGAAGCCGGCGTCGGTGAGGGCGCAGCGGATTTGCTCAATGTGTTCGAAGTTTCGGGTTTCGAGGACCAGGCTCAGGTAGCAACCGTTGACGTCGCTGCCGGGGTTGGTGTGCTCGTGGTGGACGGCGGTGACGTTGCCGCCGAGGGAAGCGATGATGTTAGAAACGCCGACCAGCTGCCCGGGTTTATCCTGCAATTCGACGGTCAGGTGATAGGAGCGACCGGACATGAGCAGGCCGCGAGCGATGACGCGGGAGAGGATGGTAACGTCGATATTGCCGCCCGAGAGCAGGCAAACGGCTTTTTTGCCTTGCAGGTCGACCTTGCCGAACATGGCGGCCGCGACGGCGACGGCGCCGGCGCCTTCGGTGACCAGCTTATGCTGTTCCATCAGGGACAGAATGGCAGCCGAGATTTCGTCATCGGTGACCGAGACGATCTCGTCGACATACTTTGCGCACAGTTCATAGGTGAGGCTGCCCGGTTTTTTAACGGCGATGCCGTCGGCGATGGTGGCGACGCGGGAAAGGGTTTCAATATGGCCGTCGTGGATGGAGTTGAGCATAGAGGGCGCGCCACTGGCCTGGACGCCGTAGACTTTAATGTTGGGGTTGAGGTTTTTGATGGTGTAGGCGATGCCGGAGATCAGACCGCCGCCGCCGATGGGGACGATGACGGCGTCCATATCGGCGACCTGTTCGGCCAGTTCCAGAGCAATGGTGCCCTGGCCGGCGATGACGTCGGGATCGTCGAAGGGATGGATGAAGGTATAGCCCTTTTCGTCGCGCAGTTGCAGGGCTTTGTTATAGGCATCGTCATAGACGCCCTTGACCATGCAGATATCGGCGCCGTAACTGCGGGTGGCCTCGACCTTGGAGATGGGTGCCCCGTCGGGCAGGCAAATGACGGCGGAGATGTTATTTTTCTGTGCCGCCAAGGCTACGCCTTGGGCATGATTACCGGCCGAGCAGGCGACAACACCTTTGGCCTTTTCCTCTTGGGTGAGCTGGGACATCTTGAAATAGGCGCCTCGCACCTTGAAAGAGCCGGTAACCTGCAGGTTTTCGGTTTTGAGATACAATTCGGCGCCGGGGCAGAGCTTAGGCGCATAGATAACATCCGTTTGGCGCACGACCTCTTTGAGGACATAGCCGGCTTTATAGACGGTGTCGAGGGTCAGTTTCTTTTCCATTCTTTTCGCCTTCGGCGGGGCGGACAGCATCTTTGCAAT
>CALBKB010000164.1 GCA_937892635.1 uncultured Clostridia bacterium | reverse complement strand
ATATTTTTTACGTTGGGGCAATCACTTTTATGCACCGATACGCCATAGCCACGCGTGATAAACCCAACGATCTCATCACCGGGCAAGGGATTGCAACAGTGCGAAAGTTTGACCAGGCAGTTATCAATCCCCTCGACGATGACGCCGCCCGATGCACGAGAAACAGGCACTTTACCCTCAACTTTCGTGATTTCAGGCGCAGCCGGCTTACGTAACGCGCGAAACTCGTCAATCATACGCGGCATAATTTTGGAGATTAAAAGCCCACCGTAACCGACAGTGGCATACAATTCGTCGGCGTCCTTGACCGAGAATCGTTCACAGACCGACTCGATGAGTGCATCATGAATCTCACCGCTAAGCGGCATACCGTTTTTACGCATCTCGCGCTCAATATCATCATGGCCTTTAATGATATTTTCTTCCCGCTTCTCACGCTTGAAATATTGTCGGATTTTGCTTCGCGCACTATTGGTACGCACCATATTCAACCAATCGCGAGACGGACCACGCTGAGCCGACGTCGTTAGCACCTCAACAATATCGCCATTATTCAATACATAGGACAATTCGACGATCTTGCCGTTAACCTTGGCACCGATCATGCTATTACCGACAGCCGTATGGATATTATAGGCAAAGTCTATGGGGTTAGATCCGGACGGCAGATTGATAACGTCACCCTTGGGGGTAAAGACAAAAACCTGATCGGCAAAGAGGTTAACCTTCAATTCCCGCATGAAATCTTCATTATCAGCATGCTCACCCGGTTCCTCCAACAGCGACCGTATCCATTCAAGTTTACTGTCAATGGAGTCGCTGCCGGTAATGCCACCCTTATATTTCCAATGGGCAGCGATACCGAATTCGGCCACGCGATGCATCTCCCATGTACGGATCTGCACCTCGAAAGACACACCTTCGCGGGACAGCACAACCGTGTGCAGGGACTGATACATGTTGGGCTTAGGCGTTGAGATATAATCCTTAAAGCGACCGGGCAGCGGCGTGAACATATCGTGGATCAAGCCCAGTACATTATAGCAATCCGGCACCGAATCGACGATGACTCGCACGGCAAAAAGATCATAAATCTCGTCAAACGTATGGTTTTGCGCATACATTTTGTTATAAACGCTATAGATCTGCTTAATGCGTGAATCAATACTAAACTGAATATGGTTCTCCTCAAAGCGCGCCGACATCTTCTCTTTGACGGCTTTGAGCATTTGATCGCCATGCTCATAAATAGCATTGATATCCCGTTCAATTTCTTCATATCCAATGGGATCCAGATACGAGAGCGATATATCTTGCAGTTCCGCCTTGATACGGCGCATACCCAAACGATCGGCCAAGGGCGCAAAGATCTGCATCGTTTCAAAAGAGATCTCCCTCTGCTTGGACGGAGACTTAAAGTTGAGCGTGCGCATGTTATGCAATCGGTCGGCCAGCTTGATCAGGATCACGCGAATATCCTGCACCATAGCCAGAAGCATTTTGCGCAGATTTTCCGCCTGTTCATCTTCTTCGGTGTTGTAGTTGATCTTGCTCAGCTTGGACAGACCTTCTACAATCAAAAGCACATCGGCGCCGAACTCTTTTCTGATAATGGCCGGTTGCAGATCGGTATCTTCCAACGTGTCATGCAACAACGCCGCTACGACAGTGTCGCTGTCACAGTCCATGCCTATCAGAATAAGCGCCACCTCTACCGGATGAGAAATATACGGTTCACCCGATTGACGCATTTGATCCCCATGCACTTCTTTTGCCATCTCATAGGCACGAAGGATCTTTTCCATATCCAGTTGTGTACCGCGGGCCTTGACCCCGTCGGCCAGTTTCTTTTTATAATCCATGTTACCTCTTCAGCCGTTTCCAAAGCGCTGACTGCGTTAAATTCTTTTTTCCCTTGCAACAGTTGACACGTATTTGAATCTGATGACCCGTGTCGGTCAACTCTACCATCTTCAGTTCACTTAATACGTGCAGTGACAGCATAAGCTGCGAATAATTAAAGGGCTTGCCAAAGGCGCGAGAGATGCGACGAGCCATGACCGTCTGATACCGCGGAATAGCTGCATCCGCCTCACCCATCGTGCGCAGCAAATAGCTATACACGTCGATGATATCCTTACGGTCGGGAATGGCGGCATCCGGTAACTGATGTATCTCACCCGCCATAAATCGCTTATATTCACACTCATAACTATCAACCTGACAGCATTGGGATACTTCCATACTTTTAATAATTAACTGTAGGTTTTCATCATCCTTGCCAACATGAATATCCAGCGCATAAATTATATCAACCGTATCCCCTACCGTGCAGGCAAGCTCCCGTAAGGTGCGACCAAACATCAGACCGGTAAAGGTTTTTCCGTCCTTGCTGAGCGTTAAACGCATGTGACGCGCATTGGCCAACGGCATCAATTCCTCAAGCATGACTTCCTTTGTCAGAAACAACGGCTGTATATTTTCCATACCAAACGGCTCTAACAACTGTAATTGACGCGCCAAGTCAATGGTAATCTGCGAGGAGGACAAGGTTGCCGATATCGGCAGTTTCTGCTGATATCCGTTTTGCAAAAAGGCTGCCTGAGCTTGCTGCTGCATAGCACGACGAAAGGAATCAAAATGCTCCTCGGTAACCGTAAAA
>CALBKB010000163.1 GCA_937892635.1 uncultured Clostridia bacterium | reverse complement strand
CAATGGGGCGAATGGCACCGGGGATCAAGCCAAGGCCCTGATGAAATCCATATTCGTAACTCTTTTCAAAAAGCATCTGCATACCAAGGCAAATGCCCATCAAGGGCTTACCTTTTTGTGCCTGTTCGATGACCAGCTTTCCCAAACCGCTCTCTCGCAGTTTGCGAGCGGCATCACCAAAGGCACCCACTCCCGGCAAAATAAGACGATCAGCCTTGCGAATTTCATAAGGATCGTCAGTCGCCACCGCATCCACGCCGATGGCGGCAAAGGAGCTATGCAGGGAAAAAAGATTACCCACGCCGTAATCGACAATGGCGATCATGCCAAAACTCCTTTCGTCGACGGCACTTCATCGGCAAACTTCTCATCCACCGCTACCGCCGCACGCAAACTGCGGGCTACCGATTTAAAGGCTCCCTCAATGATGTGATGAGAGTTCTCGCCCGCCATCTTGCGCAGGTGCAGGGTGCAGGCACAGTTGCGGGTAAAGCCCAGCCAAAACTCCTGCACCAATTCGGTATCAAAACTTCCCACTTTTTGGGTCGGGATATCCATCTCCATATACAGGCCGCATCGTCCCGACAGATCCACCGCGCTCAGAATCAGCGCTTCATCCATCGGAAGCAAGCAGTTGCCGTAACGGCAAATGCCCTTCTTCTCCCCCAGCGCCTCGGCAAAAGCCTTGCCCAGCGCAATGCCGATATCCTCAACGGTGTGATGATCGTCGACCTGCGTATCACCCTGACAGGACACCGTCAGATCAAACCGTCCGTGCGAGGCAAAGAGGGTGAGCATATGATCCAAAAAACCGCAGCCGGTATCAATGGTCGAGGCTCCGTTGCCGTCCAAATTGAGCGAAAGGACGATATCGGTTTCAGCCGTTTTTCTGGTTAGTAAGGATGTTCTCATCGCTTCTCCTCCATAATCTGTCGAATGGTGTCGAGCAGGACTTGCATTTGCTCGTCACTGCCCACGGTAATGCGGTTATAGTCTTTCAGTCGAGCGCTATCAAAGTGTCGCACCAAGACTCCACGCTCTTTGAGTGCAAGATAGAGTTGTTTCCCATCCAGGTCGGGATGCTTGGCAAACAAGAAATTGGCCATCGAGTCAAGCACCGCAAAGCCCATATGTTTCAAGGCTTTGGCCGTCTTTTCACGGGTGGCGATGACCGCCTGACAGTTGGCACGGGTATAGTCCTCATCCTCTAATACGCCCAAACCGGCTGCCATGGTCATGCGGTTAATGTTGTAGGGATTGGTGGAATATTTCACCGTGTTGAGATCGGCAATCAGCGCCGCCGCGCCCACACCGAAGCCCAAGCGGGCACCCGCCATCGAGCGGGATTTGGAAAAGGTCTGAGTCACCAGCAAATTGTCGTAGCGATCCACCAGCGAGCAGGCGCTCTGCGCCCCGAAATCAACATAGGCTTCATCCACCACTACGATGCGGTCGGGGTTGCTTTGGAGCAACCGCTCGATATCCGACAAAGGCAGACACAGTCCGGTTGGCGCGTTGGGATTGGCCAGAAAAACGGTGCCTTTTGCCTCAAAAAAGGCCTCTAAATCGACCGAAAAATCGCTTTTTAGGGGTATTTTTTGATAAGAAACGCCGTTTAATTGGGCAAAAACCTCATAAAAACCATAGGTAATATCGCAAAACAACGCCGGATTTTCCTCGTCGCAAAAAGCCATGAAGGCAAAGTTGAGGATCTCGTCCGAGCCGTTGGTGAGCAGCACCTGTTCCCTCTTGACTCGGCACAGCTCGGCCACCTTTTGGGTGAGGGCGGCACATTCGGGATCGGGATAGAGATGCAGCTGCGCCGCCGCCTGCGCGGCATAGGCCTGCGCCTTGGGCGAGGGCGGAAAGGGCGACTCGTTGGTGTTGAGCTTGATATATTGCATATCTTTGGGCTGTTCCCCCGGTGTATAGGGGGTCAGCGCTGCGTATTTTTTTGAAAAAAATCGGCTCATTGGTTATCCTCTTGGCGCACGGTAGCGCTCTTGGCATGGGCGGTCAGCCCTTCTTGGGTGGCGAAATAGGCCACATCCTCGGCCACAGCAGCCAATGCATCGGCCGTATAATAGGTATATTGGGTCTTTTTAATAAAATCGTCGACCGACAGGGGGCTGGAAAACTTGGCCGTGCCCGACGTGGGAAGAGTATGATTGGGGCCGGCAAAATAATCACCCAGCGCTTCGGGACAATTTCTGCCCAGGAAGACGGAACCGGCATGACGGATGCTGTCCAGATAGTCAAAGGGGTTATCCACACACAGTTCCAAATGCTCGGGCGCAATCTCGTTGGCGATCTCAATGGCCACCGACAAATCCTCAGCCACGATGATCTTGCCGTTATGATCAATGGAGGCGCGGGCAATATCGGCGCGAGAAAGCTGAGGAATCTGCTCTTCCAGCTGAGCCTGCACCGCCTTGGCCAACGCCATCGAATCGGTGACCAGAACGGCACTGGCCAATTTATCATGTTCGGCCTGAGAGAGCAGGTCGGCCGCAATATGGCGAGGATTACTCTTGCCATCGGCCACCACCAGAATTTCGCTGGGACCCGCGATCATATCAATGGAAACGACACCGAAGACCTGCTTTTTGGCTTCGGCAACAAAGGCGTTGCCCGGACCAACGATCTTATCGACCTTCGGCACGCTTTGCGTACCGTAGGCCAAGGCGGCAATGGCCTGCGCACCGCCGATCTTGAATATCTGATCAATACCTGCGATCTTAGCCGCCGCCAAAATGACGGGGTTGATCTTACCGTCACAACCGGGCGGGGTAACCATCACGACCTGCTTAACGCCTGCGATCTTGGCGGGAATGGCATCCATCAGCACGGTTGACGGGTAGGCCGCCGTACCGCCGGG
>CALBKB010000162.1 GCA_937892635.1 uncultured Clostridia bacterium | reverse complement strand
CCTCGGGAGCGATCAACGTCCAGCTGATCGTGGAAGAACTCGGCGGCGGCGGTCACTTTGACGCGGCGGCGGCACAGGTCTGCCTCGAACGGGGCCTGCCCCACGGCAGCCTGCGCGTCATTTCCAATAACCATCTGCGCCCCGACGGCGACTACGACCTGCATACCGCCGAGCGCCTGCAAGAGTTTATCTTATCCGTGATCGAAAAGGGAGACTGTCACCTGTGAAAACCAACTACCATACCCATACCTTCCGTTGCAAGCACGCGGTGGGTGACGATGAAACCTACGTCCTCTCGGCCATCGCCGCCGGCTTCGATGTGCTCGGCTTTTCCGACCATTGTCCTTGGCCCTTTCAAAGCGGCTACCGCAGCGATATCCGCATGGAAATCGACATGCTCGACGACTATATCGCCAACCTCACCCGCCTGCGCGAGCAGTATCGCGACCGCATCGACATCGTCATCGGTCTGGAATGTGAATATTTTGAGGAATATATGGGCTGGCTGACCCAAACGGCCGCCCAAAAGGGGCTCTACCTCATCTTCGGCAACCATTTTTACCAAAGCGAGGAAACGGGCTGCCGCTACTTCGGCAACAACTGCGCCACCCCCGAACAGCTGGAGGAATATCGCCAAAGCGCCCTGCGCGGCATCAATTCGGGCGCCTTTTGCTGCATGGCCCACCCCGACCTCTTTTTGCGCACCTACCCCGTCTTTGACGAGCAGGCCCGCAAGGTCTCGCAGGAGATCTGCCGCGCCGCCGCCATCATGGACCTGCCGCTGGAGCTCAACCTCTCCCATCTGCCCCATCTTGACTTTTGGAAGATAGCCGCCGCCTGCGGCAACAAAGCCATCATCGGCTTCGATGCGCATATGCACACCGCCCTGCGCAACGACGCCGCCTACGAGCAGGCCGTCGCCCTGCTGGAACATCTTGGTATCGAAAGGATCGAAACGCTATGAAACAAACCGCTCTGCGCGCCTCCGCCCGTCTTATCGCCCGCAAAGGCGCCAACATTCAGAAAAAACAGCCCGTTATCATCACCGCCGAACTGGATCAGCCCGCCTTCGTTGAACTTCTGGTCGATGAGTGCTATAAGGCAGGCGCCTCCCGCGTCGAGGTCAAGTGGGTGCATCAGCCCCTCACCCGCCTGGACGTGCGCCATTGTTCCCCCGCCACCCTCGCGTCGGTGGCCGATTGGGAATTGGAAAAGATGAA
>CALBKB010000161.1 GCA_937892635.1 uncultured Clostridia bacterium | reverse complement strand
AAGAAAGCTGCGCAACGACTCGAAAACCGTCAATTCGTTTTGGAGTTTTGCCACAACCATCCCCATATTAACGAGGCTTGCCGTTTTCTGGCCTTACGCGCTGCCAACAAAAATGCACCTTGGCGTGATTGGATGGTATCGACGCCACCCGAAGAAGATTTATGGACATGGCAATTTATACAATACGAATTTCATCGACAATGGGACCTTGTTCACGATTACGCCAAAAAGCAAGGCATCTCCATCATTGGCGATCTTCCCTTCTATGTGGCCTATGACAGCAGTGATGTATGGGCTGCCCCCGAACAGTTTCAACTGGATCCCAAGCATAATCCTGCATGCGTTTCCGGCGTACCGCCCGATTATTTTTCGCAGGACGGACAATTATGGGGCAATCCGCTCTATGACTGGAATCGAATGAAACAGGACGGCTATTCCTGGTGGAAGGATCGCCTGACCTATATGCTTGGTCTCTTTGATGGGGTGCGTATTGACCATTTTCGCGCCATCAGCGCCTATTGGAGCATACCGGCAACAGCAAAAACAGCCAAAGAAGGCTGCTGGAAAAACGGCCCCGGCAAGGATCTCATTGACGCTTTTGAACCGCTCATTAAAAACAAACTGATCCTAGCAGAAAACCTCGGCATGATTGATCTGGACACTCAAAATCTATTGACATATAGCGGTTATCCGGGCATGGCCGTCTTTCAGTTTGGTTTTGACGGAAATCCCCATAATCCCCACTTGCCTCATAATTACACCAAAAACCTTGTGGCATATACCGGAACCCATGACAACAATACGTTACTTGGATTTTTATGGGAACTGGACGATGCGACCCGTAAGACGGTTCTGGAATATGTAGGCAATCCCAGTGACGGCTGCCCCGCCATACGCAGTGCATTGCTGATGAGTCAAGCCAACATGGTCATCTTTCCCGTACAGGATCTGCTGGCCTATGGTGCTGACACACGAATCAATACTCCCGGCCGAGCTGTTGGGAACTGGGCCTATCGTATTACGCGAGATCAACTCGGCTGTGTCGATTGGCCTTTGTTCGATCGCCTTAACAGAATATATGATCGCAAGTGAAATAATTGTAAAAATTCCGAGGATTATCCTCGGAATTTTTATTTATCGCACTTCTCGCGAATTTCCTCTCGCACCGATTTTACAAAAAAACTATCATGACACCCGAACACACATTCATAGACAAAGTGCTCGCAATTATTATGCAAAATATTATAGCCCTTCTGCCCTACGCGACTTAGGGCAATTTTCTTTGTTTTTCGCGGAGAATATCGCTTTAACCGTTCCTTAAACGATAACTGCGCCGTTTCCCAGTCACTGCCGCGCAAAAAGGAATCGAAATCAGTAACCATTACCGCTATGTCCTTAGGATCAATACCCGAATTATCCGGTTGCCCGAATTGAACGATCAAATCATCGGAAAAATAGATCCCATAATGATGATAGAACTTTACCCTAACACGGATAATATCGCCCTGACGCGGACGTTTGCATATCCATGTCATGCTCTACCCTCAATTTTTTCCAATACATCATTAACGGTGCGGATGGTAGCAAAATCATCGTTGTTGAACCGAACGCCAAATGTCTCCTCCACCGCCAATGCCATATACAACAATCCAATTGAATTGAGCGACAAATCTTCAATCAATCGGGTGTCACCCGTAATATTGTCAGCCTTCATCTCGCCCTCAAAGACGGTATCAAATAATTCGATCAGTTTTTCAAGATTTGTCATGGTTTTCCTCCAAATATCTATGGGTTTTGCGACAGTCTTCCAGACGTCTAAGCAATTCCGTCGAAGCCTGCTCAATGGCATGGATAGAGGGGATCTTGCCCGTACAGTACGATTGACAATCAAGAGGTTCACCGATAACAACCGTTGTGGGACGATACCACGGAATATGCTTGCGTGAGCAATACAGGGGAAGGATGGGCACACCGGCTTGGAGTGCAATCAACACGGCACCGCCCTTGATCTGAGAGAAGGCATCTTCATGCGATATACCTCCCTGCGGGAACATGGTTAAGCATCGCTGATCCTTCAAAACACCGACCGCTTTGCGGATAGCCTCTATATCCGAAATGTTTCGGTCAATCTTAATACAGCCCGCACCTCGCAAAAGCCAAGCCACAAAAGGATTGCGCATCACCGCCTCTGCCGCTAAAAAGAACATGCGACGATACCAGAAACAACTGCCGACCAACAACGGATCCAAAAAAGAAGAATGATTAGCCACAAGGATATGTCCGCCAACAATCTTCTTATGAAACGGCTTACCGTTGGTATCATACCGACGAAACCGATACATCAGCGGTAAGACCGATAGAATAATCCGTCCGGCATCCATCGGCAAAAAACGCCAGTGAAAGAGTTTTCCCCTATTTTCTTCTTTCATTTACGAAACCTTTCCTCAATATAACCACGAAGTGCGTACACCTTATCTTCCAGCATATGCGTCAATGTTTCCAATTCTTCCCTACTCGGTTCCGGACTCTGACAATAGTCCTTGATATAGATGGGCTCACCTACTACAATACGGGTTCGTTTGGTAAGGCCGTATTGACCATCCGTATATACCGGAATAATCGGCGCATCGGTACGCAGAGCAATAAAGACGGCGCTTGGCTTAAAGGGAAACGGCTTACCGTTAACCGGCAATCGCCCGGACGGAAATATCCCAACAACCTCTCCATTATCCAAGGCATCAAGCGAATCACCGATAAAACTAAAATCAAAGGTATCACGATCAACACGGATACAGCCAAGTCGATACAGCAAGCCGCTCAAAAATCCCGACTTGTTAAACATAACCTCAGCCACTTGAAAACGAATAAAATTGCGCCAAAAAACAAACAAAAAAACAACAAAATCTAACAAAGATACATGGTTCGATATAACAATCGATGGTTTGGGAAGCGATTTGCCCTGCATATCTTTATTTTGATAATAAACTTTCGGCTTAAAAAACGGAATAGCCGCCCAAGCACCCGTGATACGAACAAACCAGGTGACAACACGACTGGGTTTGACACGCCCCATTACATATACCTCTCAATGTATTCGCAAAATTCATCGACCGTGTATCGATACTTTTCCTTATCGGTGTAGGTATCGAGCTTAAATTCCGACGCAATCTGCGATACAATCTCAAAATACTGCAGACTGCTTGCCCCCATATCGAGCATCAGATGGGCGTGATCGTTAATCTCGTCCACCTTGACTCCCAACACCCGTGCCACAATCTCTCGCACCTGTGAAACCAGCGCTGCATTG
>CALBKB010000160.1 GCA_937892635.1 uncultured Clostridia bacterium | reverse complement strand
CGGTCAGGTATTGCAACGCCCTTATACTGCGGCAGAAACCCGTATTATCGTACGGGAAATGGTCGATAATCTGGTACTTGGACTGGTGGAGCAGGGTGTGATGACCGATCAGATTGTACTGCATATCGGGTATGATATTGAGAATATAGGCAAAGCTTATCAAGGGCAGGTGGAGGTTGACCGATATGGAAGAAAAGTGCCCCGCCACGCCCACGGCACGGCCAATCTGGACGGGTACACCTCGTCCACCAAGGCCATTACCGATAAGACCTTGGCGTTGTTTGACCGCATTATCAATAAGAAACTGCTCATTCGCCGCCTGTATGTGACGGCCAATCATTTGCAATCGGAGCAAGAGGTGGCGCAGCAGGTACAGCAGATGACCCTTTTCGAGTCGGTGCAGGCCGAGAAAACGTTGGAGCGGGAGCGCAAGATGCAAAAGGCGGTGATCGGGATTAAGAACAAATTCGGCCCTAACGCCATTCTCAAGGGAACGAACCTCAAAGAGGGAGCGACGGCGACCGAGCGCAATCATATGATTGGGGGGCATAAGGCATGAGCGGATTTCCCTATGAAGATATTATCGGGCGGGAGCGTCCCGTATCTAAAAACCATCCGCAGGCCTCGATGGCTGACCGTGCGGCACGGTTTTCGCCCTTTGCCGCCATCACCGGCTATGCGGCGATGGTGCAGGAGGCAGCACGGGTGACCCAGCCACGCATCGAACTGGATGAGAACCGCAAGGCGGTACTCGACGAGCGGATACGGGAGTCGGTGGGGCAATCGGTGTGCATCACCCATTTTCAGCCCGACGAGAGAAAAGAGGGCGGCGCCTATTTGCGGGTGCGAGCCACGCTTTTGCGGATTGACGAGCATCGGCGTTGCCTATGCTTGGATAACGGACAAGAGATTGCGATTGAAAATATATTTGATATAGAAAAATAACGACCTGTCGGCGGACAGGTCGTTATTTGTTTACCAAGTAATTTCCAATACGATCGGTTCGTTTGCCAGATCATCCACGGGAATATCCATGATATGCAGGAATTTTCGATCGCAAACGCCCATGCCGCCACGGAATTCGGGGAGCAGGTCCAGAGCGAAGGGTAGTTGCGTGTTGGTATTCATCAATCGTACCGCTTGGGGCGTGTTGGGATAGTTTTCCAGAGAGACGGCAGTTGATGGAATTCCGTCATGGAAATGCAGGTAGGTTTTTCCGTTTTTCATGGTAGCAACGCATTTGCAGTCGCGGGGCTGATAATTGAGAGGATCGGGCTGCGCTTGTTCCAAACAGCCTTCCATGCGGTTATACCAGTTTCCGATGCGACGAATGCGATCGGCGTATTCCTCGGTAATCTCGCCTTCGGGGGAAGGGCCGACGTTGAGCAGGTAACTGGCGCCCATGCTCATGAACCGGTCGATGGCACAGTTCAGGTGGCGAAGGGAATAGAAGTCGGGCTGTGTACGGAACCCCCAACTTTGCTGGTCGACCGAGTTGCAAGCTTCGGTCATAGACTCAAAGTGAGAGGTATTAATGGCATCGTATTCGCGCTCGGGTGTTCCGAAATCGCCCTTACTCCAGCCTCGATCATTGATGAGGATATTTGGCTGCAGCTTACGCACCAATTCGTTGAGGGAGGGATCTTCAATTCCTGGCGGAATATCCCAGAACAAGGTATAGATGGGGCCGTATTGAGTTAACAGTTCAGTAATCTGATTTTTGATGTATTGGCGATAGATAACCGTATCCTGTTGATCGGGATGAGAGCAACAGAGACGCCAAACTTTAGCGAAGGGGGTATAGGGATTAAATCCATAAGGATGGTTCCAATCGGGGTTGGAATAGTACAAGGACAACAGCATGCCGTGCTTTTGGCAGGCTTCGGCCAGCATTTTCAGAACATCCTTACCGTAAGGGGTATTGGTGATCTTAAAATCGGTGTACTTAGTGTCCCACATACAAAAGCCGTCGTGATGTTTGGTGGTAAAACAGATGTATTTCATGCCGGCTTCCTTGGCCAGCAACACCCACTGCTCCGGATCGTATTTGACAGGATTGAATTGATGCATCAGATCATCGTACTCTTTATGATCCATTTGAAAACGTTGCAATGCCTGATCTTGTAAGCCGGTCAGCGCATAAATGCCCCAATGGATGAACATGCCGAATTTATTGTCGTATTTCATGACAACACCTCCATATATTTTCAAGTTCATTATATAAAGGAGGCTTGTTTTTGTCTTTGTATTATGTTATTATCTTTATATAATATTTATAATATCTTATGATTTTGAAGGTATTTTCTATGTTTTACTATCATTTTGGTATGATTCGGACGGGACATCGCAAAGGCTATGTTTGGCGGGGGTGCTCGGACTATTATTTATTGATGCGCTTTCGCAACGATTTTTTTATACGGGTTGGCGGACAGACCCGCTACGGGAAGGCGGGAGATATGGTGCTGCATGCGCCGCATACCGATGCGATGCATGGGGCGTCGGTAAAGGGTGTTGGATTTATTAACGATTGGATCTTTTTTAAGGCCGACGAGGCCGAGGCGGAGTTTTTGCGGCAGTTGCCGTACGATACGCCGATACCCGATGACGGGACCGATCGGTTTGCCGAGCATTTGACGCAGATTCACAGTGAAGCGGTTCGTAGGGATTCTTTCAGCGATATCCTCATTTCGCATCAAATTTATGGGTTGCTGACGTTATTGGCGCGTTCTTGTAAGGAGCATAAGAAGCAAGAGCGTGACGGATACGGGCCGGTCCATTCGGTTCGCATGGAACTGTATAAAAACTGTCAACAGCCGTGGACGCTTGAGGATATGGCAAAGAAATCCGGCTATTCGGTCAGCCATTTTTGCGCACGGTACAAGCAATGGTTTGGCGTTAGCCCCATGGATGATCTGTTGCAGGCACGGCTGGAACGAGCCAAGCAATTACTTAATCTGAAAACGCATAAGGTCAGTGAGGTGGCGGTTCTCTGTGGGTTTTCTTCCTTGCATTATTTTTCAACTTTTTTCAAGAAAAGAACGGGGAAATCACCATCCCGCTATTAAAAAGAGGTCTGCGTCGGCAGACCTCTTTTTTATGCGGATTTTAGGGAAAGGCGGAGCTTGTCGGCGATCATGGCAATAAATTCCGAATTGGTCGGTTTGCCTTTGGCGGTGTTGATGCTGTATCCGAACAGATT
>CALBKB010000159.1 GCA_937892635.1 uncultured Clostridia bacterium | reverse complement strand
AAGGGCAAAAATTGACTGTTGAAATGCTTGTTGAGGCAATGATGCTTCCAAGCGGAAACGATGCGGCATACGTTCTTGCAACCGCCGCAGGAAGAAAGATCAGGCATGACAGTGAGTGCGAGCCAAAGATCGCCGTTGAAACCTTCATGAAGGCGGTCAATGCCCATGCAAACAGTGACGGAATGTATTATACTCACTTTACAACACCTGACGGATATCACCGTGATGACCACTATACTTGTCTTCAGGACTTGATCATTATTTCAAATCTTGCTCTTGAAAATAAAACGATAATGAAATTTACGGGTATATCGAAGGCAAAGGTTCATTTTGTCAGCGGTCAGTCAATTACTTGGACAAATACCAATCCCCTGATTAATCCTTCATCTGCTTATTTCAGAAAAAACGTGATCGGACTTAAAACGGGAACAACAAGCAAGGCAGGATCCTGTCTTATTGCGGCGCAGAAAATTGGAGATTCCATTGTACTTGTGGGAGTATTTGGTGCCAAGACCTCAACACAAAGAAATATAGACGTAACGACGCTGCTTGATATTGCAGCTAAATACCAAAAATAAAATTCCTTGAAGTTATCTCTTCAAGGAATTTTTTTATAGAATTTATATTACTTTTCTTCCTCTACCACTGCAATTCCAAGGACGTCAAGATCCTTTTTCGCAACGGGAGAAGGACAAGCAGACATGATCTCGGAAGCGTTCTGAACCTTGGGGAAGGCAATGACGTCGCGGATGGAGGGAGAACCTGCCATCAGCATGCACAGACGGTCCAGACCGTAGGCCAGACCACCGTGGGGCGGTGCGCCGTACTTGAAGCCCTCAAGCAGGAAGCCGAACTTCTCCTGTGCGTCCTCCTGCGAAAGGCCCATGACCTTGAAGACGCGTTCCTGCACATCGCGCTGGTGGATACGGATGGACCCGCCGCCGATTTCGTTGCCGTTGAGCACCATGTCGTAGCACTGCGCACGCACGGAGCCGGGATCGCTTTCAAGATACTCGAGGCATTCGGGCAGCGGCATGGTGAAGGGATGGTGCGTAGCATAGAAACGTTGGGTTTCTTCGTCCCATTCGAAGAGCGGAAAATCGACCACCCAAAGAGGTGCATACACCGAAGGATTGCGCAAACCGAGTTGTTCGGCCACTTCCAGACGCAAAGCGCAAAGTTGTTTCTGAGTTTTGCGCATCTGGCCGCACATAATCAGCATCAAATCGCCGTTGGCAGCGCCGAAACGTTCCACCAAAGAGGCAATCACCTCGGGCGCGTAGAACTTGTCGATGCTCGACTTGATCTGACCTTGTTCGGCTTTCTTGATCCAGATAAGGCCTTGAGCACCAATCTGACTACGTTTTACAAAATCGGTAAGCTGATCTATTTGTTTGCGAGAATATGAGGCACATCCGGGGGCACAGATACCGGCCACGTAAGGCGCATGGTCGAACACTTGGAAATTGCCTTCGGGCAAGAGGTCTTTCAACTCCACGAACTTCATGCCGAAGCGGATATCAGGCTTGTCGCTACCATAATATTTCATGGCATCGGCCCATGTCATGCGCGGGAATGCTTCGGTAAAATCTATATTCTTTACATATTTGAAAATATGTTTTACCAATCCTTCAAACATTTGCAACACATCCTCTTGTTCTACAA
>CALBKB010000158.1 GCA_937892635.1 uncultured Clostridia bacterium | reverse complement strand
TCTGCTCATTTCAGGCGGGTGCGTCGGCATCAACTGGATGCTTCTGTTTGAATCCTACCGTTACACGACGGTAGCCACTGCCACCCTCTGCTATTATTTAGCGCCTGTTTTTGTGGTGTTGCTCTCGCCGTTAGTGTTGCGGGAAAGGCTCAGTCCGCCCAAGATCATTTGCGCCCTTGTTGCGGTGCTGGGTATGGTCTTTGTATCGGGTGTATTGGAGGGCGGCTTGGATATGACCCGCCTACCGGGCATCCTCTTTGGATTGGGTGCGGCGGCCTTTTATGCCACGGTCGTACTGCTCAATAAAAAAATGAAGCCCATCGGCGCGATGGACTGTACCGTCATTCAGTTGGCGGCGGCGGCTTTGGTGTTGCTACCTTATACCGTGCTTACCGAAAACTATGCAGCGGTGTCATTAGACGTGGTTGGTTGGCTCTTGCTGATTGCGGTAGGTGTCCTGCATACCGGTGTAGCCTATGCCCTGTATTTCGGCTCGGTACACGCTCTGCCTGCCCAAACGGTAGCCATCTTCAGCTATATCGACCCGGTCGTCGCTATCCTGCTCTCCGCCCTGTTTTTACAGGAGCCGATGAGCCTTTGGGGCTGGATCGGTGCCATACTCATTTTGGGTTCAACCCTCATTTCGGAATTATCATCAAAAAAGCGCTTGGAATAAATCCAAGTGCTTTTTCTTTTTATAGGTATAAAAAAGCAGGATAGGGAAAGACTAGGAGCGAGGTGATCGCATGAACAAAAAATGGATTCGACCGTTTGCTCTGATTTTGGTGCTGGCCACGATGCTCTGCTTAAATGTTGGCGCCTTGTCGCGGCAGGGTTCGCGGGGCAATGAGGTGCGGCAGATCCAGACCAAACTCAAAAACTGGGGCTACTACGACGGTGCCGTCGACGGTATCTTCGGATCAAAGACCACGGCGGCCGTCAAACTCTTTCAGCGCAAAAACGGGCTGACGGCTGACGGTATCGCCGGTCCGGCCACGCTGGCCGCGATGGGTATTAATAATTCCTCGACCGGCAACACCACCAACTACAATAATGAACTCAACCTGCTCGCTCGCATCATTTCGGCCGAGGCGCGCGGCGAACCCTATACCGGCCAGGTTGCGGTAGGGGCGGTGGTGCTCAATCGCGTTAAGCATCCATCCTTCCCCAATACCATTGCCGGGGTCGTCTATCAAAACGGTGCTTTCACCGCTATTGTCGATGGGCAGTTTAACGAGCCGGTGGCCGAGTCGGCCTATAAGGCGGCGCGTGATGCCATGAACGGCTGGGACCCCACCGGCGGGGCTATTTACTATTATAACCCGGCCAAGACGACCAACTCCTGGATCTGGTCCAGAACCGTGGTTACCGTTATCGGAAAGCATCGATTTGCCATATGAAAAAAGGCGGATTTTCCGCCTTTTTTCGCCGTCGAAAAAAAATCTAAAAAAATTAAAAAAAAGGGTTGACATTTGCATCTGGATTTGTTATTATAATCGAGCGCCTCACGAGAGGACGCACACGAAGCCCTTCCGAAATCATTGCTTCGACAATGCGCTGGGAACGGTTCGGACCTTGAAAATTAAACAATGAGAAAAGAAAAAGGACCTGTTAATTCCGATTGAAAGATTGGAACATTAACAAGTACGTTTTACAAGTAATTTGGAAAACGGAGCTTGACAAACTCGACTTTATTTACATGATATATAAAGTACCATTAAATAGAGAGTTTGATCCTGGCTCAGGATGAACGCTGGCGGCGTGCCTAACACATGCA
>CALBKB010000157.1 GCA_937892635.1 uncultured Clostridia bacterium | reverse complement strand
TTTCAGATCACGCTCGATATAGATATCGAAGAAGGTGGAGACGCGGCCCAGCGACATAGCGGCACCGTTTTGCTCCTTGATGGCGCCCAGATAAGCAAAATAGGTCCACTGAATGGCCTCGCGGGCATTGGCGGCGGGGCGAGAAATATCAAAGCCGTACAGGGCGGCCATCTCTTTGAGGTAACCCAGGTGATTGATCTGCTTTTGCAGCTCCTCCCCTTCGCGGATCTCAGGCGTCATAAAAGCCTGTCCCTCTAATTTTTTCTTATCTTTTTTCTTTTCCTCGAGCAGACGATCGACACCGTACAGGGCAACACGGCGATAGTCGCCAATGATGCGGCCGCGGCCGTAGGCATCCGGCAGACCGGTGATGACATGGCACTTGCGGGCCTTGCGCATCTCATCGGTATAGGCGCGGAAAACGCCGTCGTTATGGGTGGTACGATAGCGGAATTCCTCCTCGATCTTATCGGAGAGCTTATAGCCATAGGCTTCGCAGGCCTGACGGGCCATACGGATACCGCCGAAGGGGTTGATACCGCGCTTTAAGGGGCGGTTGGTCTGCAAGCCTACAATAATTTCGTTATCTTTATCAACATATCCGGCCGAGTAGCCGATGAGGGACGATACGGTGGCGGTGTCAATATCCAACACCCCGCCGTATTGGCGTTCGAGCAAAAAGAGTGATTCCACCTTTTTCATCAGGTTTTTGGTGCGCTCGGTGGGGCCGACGAGAAATCCGTCGTCGCCGTCATACGCTTGATAGTTTTGCTGAATGAAATCGCGCACATTGATCTCATCCTGCCAGACACCCGACATAAAGCCGTTCCAATTTTGATGTTCCATTCCGGGACCTCCATCTATAAAGAAATATTATAAACACACAAAAAGGGCGAGTCAGTCCTCAACTGATTCGCCCAGACGGTCGGCATACTAACATCCTGCGTTCCCTTGCGGTTTTCCGCTTATCTCTCCGTCAGTCGCGCAGATGACCATATATATTATATATAATCCCTCTCTTTTTGTCAATGTGTTTGTCTTCTTTTTCCGTCATAAAAACAGGGTGTTTTCCGCAGGCAGGCATCGACCGTCGCGGCAGACGTAATAGGTGGTTTGTCCGTCTTTAAGCCGATACTGAGCATCGGGCGCGCGCAGGGTGCAGACCGTGCCCTCGGGCAGGGTGCGTACCAAGCTGCTGAGTGACAGGGGCTGTTCGGTGACGACGGTAACGGTGACGGGCGGGTCGGTATGGTCAAGCAGCGCCAACAAAAACAGGGTGTGATGGGACGGATTCTCCTTGGCCTGCCCCGCCATAAAGGATAACTGGGTGTTAGTTTGCCGTTCATAGGTACCCGTGAGTTTATGCAGGCGCACCAGGTTATAGGCCATGAGCGAATTGCCGCTGGGCAGTGCGCCGTCGTAGGTTTCCTTTTGACGGATGGGCAGTTGTTCCCCTTCATCACTCGACAGGAAGAAGCCCCCGTCGGGATCGGCAAAGTGCGCCGACAGATATTCTAACAAGGTTTGGGCACGCTCGATATACGCTGCGTCGAGCGTGACCTCTTGCAGGGCCAACAGACCAAAAATACGCGCGGCGTAATCATCCAGAAACCCCTCGACGCCGTCGGCGTGGGCGGCATTGACGGGCAGGCGGCCTTTTTGGTTTGTTCTTCCAGATACCGATCGGCGGCTTGGGCGGCGTTGAGATAGCGCATGTCGGCGGTGATGCGATAGAGGCGGCAGAGCGCGGCGATCATCAGGCCGTTCCAAAAGGTAAGGACCTTATCGTCGCGGTGCAAGAGGTAGCGGGTACGGCGATAGGCGGCGAGAATCGGCAGACAGTCCTCGTAATCGACGTTGTCGGGGTCACTGCCCAGACGGTTGGGAATGTTCTTGCCCTCGAAATTACCTCGGGCACTAATGCCGAACTGCCGACAAAAGCCCTCGCCGCGCTGACCCAGTTGATCGAGGATCTCCTGCTTATCAAACAGATAGTATGCCCCCTCCTGCCCCTCACTATCGGCGTCCTGGGCGCCGGCAAAGCCACCCGACGGCAGGGTCATCTCGCGCAGAATATAATCGGCCGTTTTGCAGGCGATATCCCGATATAAGGTTTTTTTCGTGATGGTATAGGCCTTACAATAGGCGAGAATGAGCATGGCGTTATCATAGAGCATCTTCTCAAAATGCGGCACCAAAAACTGCCGATCGGTCGAATAGCGGCAAAAGCCGC
>CALBKB010000156.1 GCA_937892635.1 uncultured Clostridia bacterium | reverse complement strand
CAAGCAGTTTGAAGACTATCAGCTTCGCTTCAGCGAAAAGTGCCAGCCGGAAAAGTATCTGGTCACACCCCAGTATCTGTTCAGCGGCGAAACCGCGCCCTTCTCGGCCTTCGTCTTCAAGACGGTTGCCGATCCCTTTGTGGGCAAAATGTCCTATTTCCGCGTAACGTCGGGTACCTTGACCACCGACAAGACCATCATCAATACCGTATCGGGTCAGTCGGAAAAAATCGGTCGCATTTATGTAATGCGCGGCAAGAAGCAGATCGAAGTGCAGAAACTCTGCTCGGGCGATATCGGCGTTGTCACCAAACTGGCCAACACCAACACCGGCGATACCCTGTGCGAAGCTTCCCGTCCCTGCATTCTGCCCGGCATCCATCGCGAGTTGCCGCCCCCCTGCCTGAGCATGGCCGTCATGCCCAAGACCAAGGGTGATGAAGACAAGATCGCCAGCGGCTTACAGCGTCTGTGCGAAGAAGATATCACCATCTCCTACCGTCTGGATCGCGAAACCAAGCAACAGATTTTGTCGGGCCTGGGCGAGATGCACCTGGATGTTATCGTATCGAAACTGAAAAATAAATTCGGCGTTGCCGTAGACCTGAAAACACCGCGCGTGCCTTATCGCGAAACCATCAAGAAAAAGGTCAAGGTCGAAGGCAAGCACAAGAAACAGTCGGGCGGTCACGGTCAATACGGTCATGTTTGGATCGAGTTTGAGCCGGGCGTTGAGTCGGATCTGGTCTTTGAAGAAAAGATCTTCGGCGGCTCGGTACCTAAAAACTTCTTCCCTGCCGTAGAAAAGGGCCTGCGCGACAGCGTCAAGCACGGCGTACTGGCCGGCTACCCCGTCGTCAACCTCAAAGCCACCCTGCTCGACGGTTCGTATCACCCCGTCGACTCCAACGAGTTGGCCTTTAAGGTGGCCGCCGGTCTGGCCTTCAAAGCCGGTCTGCCTCAGGCCAATCCCGTTCTGCTTGAGCCGATCGGCATGCTCAAAGTCGTCGTGCCCGAAGTGTTGACCGGTTCCGTCATCAGTGACCTTAACCGTCGTCGCGGCACCATGCTGGGCATGAACCCGATGGGCGGCGGCACACAGGAGATCATGGGCGAAGTACCGATGAGTGAGATGCACACCTACGCCACCGACCTACGCTCTTTGACTCGCGGTCGCGGCTCTTTCGACTTCAAATTTGAGCGCTATCAGGAAGCACCCGCGCCGGTAGCACAAAAGGTCATTGCCGAAGCCCAAGCCGAAGAAGAATAACCCATTATTTCAGGAAGACAGCACCCCTGTCTTCCTGATTTTTTTGTAAATTTTTAATTTTTTATGAATTAGATATTGTGAAATAATGCAATTTGGTGTATAATATGATGACAATACTCTGAAGAGAGGTGTATGTATGCTGAAAATCAACGGCACGAACGGAGATATTTATTTGGCAGATTCGGTCATCGCCCGCCTGGTCGGCTATGAAGCCACCGGCTGCTTCGGCGTTGTCGGCATGGCTGCCAGAAACACGACAGACAGCGTGGTATCTCTCCTGTCACGTGACAATATGGAAAAAGGCGTAAACGTACGCTATGAAAACAATGAATTAAGCATCGACCTGCACATCATCATTTCTCACGGTGTAAACATTCCTGCCATTTCGCAGGCCATCGAGGAAAAGGTGAGCTACAGCGTAGGGAAATTCACCGGCATCAACGTGCGTAAGGTGCAGATTTTCGTCGATTCGATCAAGGCGTAACTGCGCCGATAGAGAGGTAATACTTTGGAACTGACAGCAACGCTGCTGCGGGACATGATCGTTTCCGCAGCCAATCATCTTGAAAATAAAAAGCAACCGGTCAACGACCTGAACGTCTTCCCCGTTCCCGATGGCGATACCGGCACGAACATGTCACTGACTCTGGGTGCCGCCCGCAAGGCCGTCCTCGAATTGGAAACCGACCAGGTGGGCGCCGTTGCCAACGCCGCAGCCAATGCCCTCATTCGCGGTGCTCGCGGCAACTCGGGCGTTATCCTTTCCCTGCTCTTCCGCGGCTTGGCCAAGGGTCTTAAAGATATGAAAACGG
>CALBKB010000155.1 GCA_937892635.1 uncultured Clostridia bacterium | reverse complement strand
CTGTCTGACCATTTTCCTGCCCGTAGCACTTGGGTCGGCATTCATGCCAATGCCCAGCGCTTGTCGGGGCAAACCGAGCAAAACGGCATCTATCTGGGTGCCGATGATCGGCTCTATGTGGCGCCCTCGCC
The DNA here is from genome assembly GCA_937892635.1 of uncultured Clostridia bacterium. Taxonomy (GTDB): domain Bacteria; phylum Bacillota; class Clostridia; order Oscillospirales; family UMGS1783; genus CAKSHC01. Next base: position 1,190 of record CALBKB010000155.1, on the reverse strand, counting down.
GTTTGATATAAGGGTGCTCGACCGTAACAGCAACGCAATCGGTGATTTTATCGACAAACATGCGCTGAATGCCTATTATTTGATCATTCCGTCGGTCGGTTACCTGGATGAGCAGGGACTGCCTAAGTTGCACGCTCCTTATCGCGATGCCGAGATGTTGTCCCGTATCCGGGATAACCTCCCGCAGGCAACGGCCATCACGCCCGATCTCAATGCCTCGCATTTTTATCGCACCGACCATCATTGGACGAGTGCGGGTGCCTATCAGGCATATTTGGCCTGCGCTGCCGCACTCGGCTTTACGCCGCTCGATTCGGATGTCTTTACCAAAGAAAGCATCGACGGTTTTTACGGCACCTCCTATGCCAAGGCCGGCGTCTGGTCGCTCCCGCCCGACCGTCTTGAGTTATGGCACAGCGATACACCGCTGACCGTCGAAATTCAGGACGATGCGATGTTGACACCAAACGTCTATGAGAGCGTCTTTTTCCGTGATGCGCTCCATACGATGGATAAGTACACCGTCTATCTCGACGGTAACCATGCCCGTGTGCGTATCCTCAATCAAAGCTGTCAAGGTAAATTGCTTGTCATTAAGGATTCCTTTGCGCAAACACTCGTACCCTTCTTGGCGGAGCATTACGGACAGATTGATATGATCGACTTGCGCCACTTCCGACGACAGTCGGTGTCTGACTATCTGCGGCAGGAGGGCTATACCGATGTATTATTCATTTACGGCATCGATACCGTTGCCTCATCCAACGACCTGTTGTGGTTACAGTAAAAGGAGATCCTATGCTAGAACAACTCACCCCCTCGCGTGTCTTCTACTATTTTGAACAACTCTGCGCCATTCCTCACGGATCGGGCAATACCAAGGCCATCAGTGACTATTGCATGACGGTGGCCGCGCAGTTGGGGCTGGACGCCGAGCAGGACGATTATAATAATGTCATCATTCGTAAGCCGGCTGCTCGCGGCTATGAAGATCATCCGCCCGTCATTATACAGGGGCATCTGGATATGGTCTGTGAGAAGGATGCCGACTGCTGTCTGGATTTCACCACCGATGGCCTGCGTTTGGCTATCGACGGCGATTGGATCTTTGCCAAGCAAACCACGCTGGGCGGTGACGACGGTATTGCTGTGGCCATGGCTTTGGCAATTTTGGAGGATACGGCATTACC
>CALBKB010000154.1 GCA_937892635.1 uncultured Clostridia bacterium | reverse complement strand
GGCCGAAACGGGTCTCCGTCACGAGGGTAAGCCGTTGCTGCATACTTGGGTCACCGGTTTTTATCCGGCCGAGTCCCCCCAATATGCCATCACGGTATTGGTCGAAGGGGGAAGCAGCGGGTATGAGAGCACCGCTCCCGTTTTTGGAGATATCGTCAACCAATTGTACGGTTGCGGTTTGGTCAAACCTGTGCTATAATGACGGTATCTGATTGGAGGTGCTGTCGATGGATCCGATATTTTCACGAATGGAACGCATGTTGCCGGCGCAACAACTGGACCGACTGACCCAAGCCCATGTTGCTGTCTTCGGGGTTGGCGGCGTAGGCGGCTCGCTGTGTGAGGCTCTGGTTCGTGCCGGTATCGGTGAAATCACCATTGTCGATCAGGATACCGTCGATCTTACGAATATTAACCGTCAAATCATCGCGTTGCACAGCACCCTCGGCCGTCCCAAGGTTGAGGTTATGCGTGAGCGCTTATTGGATATTAACCCGACTTGCACCGTGCATGCCCGTCAGGAGTTTTTCTTGCCCGAAACGGCCGATGCCTATGATTTTGCACAGTATTCCTATGTGGCTGATGCCGTCGATACCGTAACGGCCAAGTTGGAGATCATTACCCGAGCCAAGGCTGCAGGTGTGCCTGTTATTTCGGCAATGGGCGCGGGTAATAAACTCGATGCCACCGCCTTGCATTTGGCCGATCTGTACGATACCTCAGTCTGTCCGCTGGCGAGGGTCATGCGCGCCGAGTGTCGCAAGCGAGGGTTTTCGGATATCCCCGTTGTCTATTCCACCGAGCCGTCCCGTCCCGTGCGCGGCGGGGAAGGTGAGGCGCATCCTGCGCCGGGCAGTATCTCCTATCTGCCGCCCATGGCGGGATATCTTATGGCCGCTAAGATCCTGCGTGACCTGCTCGGCCTTTCTTGACAGGTCCACCCTTTCGTGGTAGACTATATGGGATTTTAAGAAAAAAGGAGAACACCAATGATTAAGATCGAAATGGAAAACGGCGGCATCATCAAGTTGGAACTGGATGCTTCGGCCGCTCCCATCACGGTAGCTAACTTTGAAAAACTGGTCAGCGAGGGTTTTTATAACGGGCTGATCTTCCATCGTGTCATCTCGGGATTCATGATCCAGGGAGGTGACCCGCTGGGCACCGGTTTCGGCGGCAGTAAAGAAACCATTAAGGGCGAGTTTGCAGCCAACGGCGTCAACAACCCCATCTCTCATAAGCGCGGCGTCATCTCCATGGCTCGTAGCCAGATGCCTAACAGCGCATCCTCGCAGTTCTTTATCATGCATCAGGACGGCGAATTCCTCGACGGTAATTACGCCGCCTTCGGTAAGGTAGTCGAGGGTATCGAGGTAGTTGATCAGATCGCCGCTGTGGATACCGATGGTCGAGATAAGCCGCTCACCGACGTGGTCATCAAATCCATTACCATTGAATAAATATTGACCTTCCCGTTAGGCGGGAAGGTCTTTTTTGTTGAAAAATAATCGGCACTATGATAAACTGTATAAGAAAGGGGAGAATACTATGAAAACATGTACTCAATGCGGCGCCCAACTGCATGACGACGCTAACTTTTGCTTCGGTTGCGGTGCGTCGGTTTCGGCGTCCGACTCGTCTTTGCTGGAGCGCTTTTATCAGTTTCTCAAATGGGAGCGGCTCAGCTGGAAAATTTTCGGCATCGTCTGGCTGGTACTGAGCATCGTGCTGAGCGCCTGCGGCTTGATTATTATTGTGTCGGCTGCCATGACGGGATACAGTTATCGGGTAGATATGGGGATCATCGGATGTTTTTACCTGTTTTTAGGGTTATTATATTTGCCGATTGCTATCGTCAACAAGGTTATGGAAAAAAAGACGTCGGCCTATATGCAGCAGTTGTTTACCGACCCTAAGCCGGTCTTGGCGCGTTGCGGCTCGGTGGGCATGATCGTGTTAGCTGCCTGCTTTAATAATGTGGCTTTGATCTTCATTATCATCAACTTTATTCGCACAAAAACTAACAAAGCGGCAATAGATCAATTATAAACGCAGTAAATTCCTAAAAAATCCAAAAAAGGACTTGTATATTTTTCAAAATCATATATAATATGATGTTGGAATAATAAATATTTATATGCGGAGGATTTTAACATGTCTGTAAAAGTTGCTATTAACGGCTTTGGCCGTATCGGCCGTCTGGCTTTCCGTCAGATGTTCGGTGCTGAAGGATACGAGATCGTTGCCATCAACGACCTGACCAATCCCTCGATGCTCGCTCATCTGTTGAAGTATGATTCGGCTCAGGGTCGCTATGCGCTGGCTGACACCGTTGTTGCCGGCGAAGACAGCATCACCGTCAACGGCAAGACCATCAAGATCTATGCCGAGAAAGATGCTGCTAACTGCCCTTGGGGTGAACTTGGTGTTGACGTTGTGCTCGAATGCACCGGTTTCTACACCTCTAAGGATAAGTCCATGGCCCATATCAATGCCGGTGCGAAGAAGGTTGTCATCTCGGCTCCTGCCGGTAAGGACCTCAAAACCATCGTATTCAGCGTAAACGAGAATACTCTGACCGCTGATGACCAGATCATCTCTGCCGCTTCCTGCACCACCAACTGCTTGGCTCCCATGGCCAACGCCCTCAACAATTATGCCGCTATCCAGAGCGGTATCATGACCACCGTTCATGCCTACACCGGCGACCAGATGATTCTTGACGGTCCCCACAGAAAGGGTGACCTGCGCCGCGCTCGTGCCGCTGCTCAGAACATCGTTCCCAACTCCACCGGTGCTGCTAAGGCCATCGGTCTGGTTATCCCTGAGCTTGACGGCAAACTCATCGGCGCCGCTCAGCGTGTTCCCACCTGCACCGGTTCTACCACTATCCTGATCGCTGTTGTTAAGGGCAAGGATGTCACCGTTGACGGCATCAACGCTGCCATGAAGGCTGCCGCCAGCGAGTCGTTCGGCTACAATACCGACGAGATCGTTTCTTCTGACGTTATCGGCATGCGCTTCGGTTCTCTGTTCGATGCTACTCAGACCATGGTTTCCAAGAT
>CALBKB010000153.1 GCA_937892635.1 uncultured Clostridia bacterium | reverse complement strand
GCGGTGAGATTGGAGAGGGCCGAGAGCGGGTTGACGGCGCCATAGGTGAAAAGGCTGGCGTCGAAGACCTTGAAATAGACGACCGTGTCGATCTGCATGGTGACGTTATCTTTGGTGATGACGGGTTGAGGCGGCGAGTCCATGACCTGCTCTTTGAGGGTGACCTTTTTGGCGATACGATCGACCAACGGCACCAGCAGATGCAGACCGGCGCTCCAGGTGCGCTTATATTTGCCCAGACGCTCGATGACAAACTCGGTGGCCTGGGGGACAACCTTGACGTGACAGAAGAAAATGACTACTACGATGGCGAAAATGAGTAAAAACATTTCCATACCTCCTTTTCTTTTATTATAGCACAGAGGCTGTATTTTGACAAGCAAAAGATGGGGACGTGAGCAGCGGATAGCGCAACAGCTGCGGCGCCTGGCGGTCGGCGTGGTGCATGGTCACGGCGGTGATGCGGCGGTTGTCGTAGGTGTTGTAATAGTAGACGCCGCGGCTGACGTTGAGGCAGGCGGTGTAGAGGGTGTGGTGGTAGTGGCCTTCGCCGATATCGCAGACACCGCGTGGAATGGCGATGCTGTCGAGGATATGGAAGCATTGGTTGACGCTCTCGGCCTCGGAGCGGAAGCCGACGGCGTGGTTTCGCACGAAGGCAGCGCGGACAAAGCGGGCCGACGAAGTATAATCGCCGGGCAGACCGATGCTGCCCAGACCGCGGCTGATGGCAGGCAGGTTACTGCCGAAGGTGTTGGGCGGCGTTTGAGAGGACAGGTGCCGATAATCGCCCAGCCGTGCCAATTGGGCGGGAAAGGGCGGCTCGTTGGCGAGCACGCCGACGGGGTTATCGTAGATCATCAGCCCTTGCACGGTGGGCTCGACGGTGATGCTGCCGCGGCGGTCGGCGATCAGCCAGTGCAGCCGGGCGATGGGCAGCTGACCAAAGCCTTGACTGACCAGACGGGTACGGGAAAGCAGGGTTTTCGCCTGCGCGACGGTGGCGCATTGGCCGAGCAGGTACGGAATAAAGGCATGGGGCGCCACGCCTTGGCCGCTTTGGTAGTGGGCGCTGTCGACGAAGTTAAGGCCGGCCATGCACAGGCCTGCCTCGTTGGCGGCGTCGTAGTAGAGCGGATAGTCGTCAACGACATAGGCCATGCCGATCATGGCATAGCGGTTATCGAGATAGCCACGGGGCGTTACGGTGATCTCCTCGGTGTAGGCGCAATCGTAGTCGAGCGTGCGACCCAGATAGAAGTGGCGTGTGGTATAGGTAAAAGCAGTACACATAAAAAATCCCTCCTATGCTTCTGCATAAATTCATTCCCGAAAGAATAGGATTTATACTTATCTTTTTTCATGGGGAGGGATTTTTTTATGAAAGGCATGCCGGAAGAAAGAACGATTCTTGCCGCAGAATACATAATCGAAAAAGGAGCAACGGTGCGCTCCGCCGCAAAAAAATTCGGAGTCAGCAAAAGCACCGTACATAAGGACATCACCGATCGTTTAAAAACAATCGACCGCGAACTTTTTCACAGAACAAAGCGCATTCTTGATCAGAACAAAGCTGAGCGCCATATCCGGGGCGGACTTGCGACAAGGAAAAAATACCGCGGCGAATAAAAGCCGCAACAA
>CALBKB010000152.1 GCA_937892635.1 uncultured Clostridia bacterium | reverse complement strand
CTCATAATGATATTCCTCGACCTTACCGCTGCGACCGTGGCCGCGGGTATCGGGCAGATATACGGTATAGCGCTGCGCCAACCGCTCGGCCGCCTCTTCAAAAATTTCATGAGTTTCTCCATTGCCGTGGAGCAGGATGAGCGGCTCACCCTCACCCATTTTTTCATAAAAAATATCGATTCCGTTTGCCTTGGTAAAAAACATGGTATCTCCTCTATTCGATCACTACCGGAAACTCCCGATAGTCATTGCCGGCCGCCTGCGGTGTCGGGGCAAAAACACCCCACAAATCGTTAGCTGCCATTTCCTTTTTCAGCCGCGCAAAGCCGCTGTCATCGTTAGCCGGATGTTGCACCACGGGAAGTGTGGCTTTCTGACGTATCTCCCGAACAAGACCCGAGGCCTGCTTGCGAAAACCGAGAATACGGATATAGTCGGGCGCCCCGCTGTCTTGACGAAAATCCAAGAAGGCGCGCATTAAAATACGGCAGATGCGCGAGCGGGTATACCGCTTACTCTTAATCTTTTCTATGATTTCTTCGAGAGAACAACCCCGGCGCACCGCCGCGGCAATCTTATGTTCCAAACCCTCGGACACATCAGGCAGCTGAGCAAAATAGGACGCGTCCAAGCCGCGCAGTCGAGCGAGCATCGACCGTTCCATATCCTCCATAAAGACAGGCTCTTTAAGTAGCGTCGGAACATGTTCGGGCACAAAGGCGCTGACATCCTCCCCGCCGCGCAGCATATGCCGACAGGCCGTAGCGCCGCCCGCGCCGTCGTGTGCCGCGCCGATGCGGGCTATGGCATGCACGTCAAACCGATCGGCTGCCGCCATGATATATTCCACACCTAACAGATCGTTGGGGTTTTTTAAGATATCAGCATCGGGACTATACCGCGCCAAGGCTTTTTGGCGGGCGGCGGGATAGGAAATGCCGCTGGCTAATTCCTGCATGAGTGCCTGATCAAAGTCGGGGGATTGCAGGATGCGACTGATTTGTTTTAGTTTTTCGACGTCGGCACATTCACTGCCAAAGCACAAGGCATCAACGACTCCGCTGGCCGCCAATACCGCAACGGCGCTACGGGCAAAACCCTGGGCACTCGAGAGCACGATGGCATTGGGCCGGGCACACTCCCAAGCCAGGCGGAAGGTGTCTTTTGCGCCTGCCACTTCCAACACCACATCGGCACCGCCGCGCAGGGCCATCTCGGTACGGTCGCGTTTGGAAGCGACAGCCGGTTCCCCGCGCTGGACAAAGGCGCCCGACATGACAACCACGATTTTATCATATCCCATCTTATGCACGGTGCGCAGAAGATAGGCGTGACCGTTATGGAAGGGGTTATATTCAGCTATAATACCGGCAGTTGCCAATTTTCGCCACCTCTTTTGCAAAAATGGGTTGATTATTCTAAAAGTATTTATTATAATTATAACTGTTAAGCAACAAATAATCAAGAAATACATGCAAGGAGTTTAACATGAAAATATTAGTAATCAATGCAGGAAGTTCTTCGCTCAAGTATCAGCTGATCGACATGGATAACGAGGCCGTCATTGCCAAGGGCAATTGCGAGCGCATTGGTATCGACGGTTTGATCGGTCACAAGACCGCTTCGGGCGTTGAGATCAAAAAGGAGCTGAGCTTCCCCACCCATAAAGAGGCCTTCATGGCCGTTGTTGAAGTGCTCACCAGCGGCGAGGGCAAGGTGATTGATAACGTTTCGGAGATCACCGCTGTCGGACACCGCGTTCTGCACGGCAGTGAAAAGTACAAAGCTTCGATGCTGGTCAACGACACCGTTATCGACGACGTTCTCGAATTCCGCGAGCTGGGCCCCCTGCACAACCCGCCTCAGGCCATCGCCATGCGCGCCTGCCAGGAAGTCTTCGGCAAAGAGATGCCGATGGTTGCCGTCTTTGACACCGCCTTCCATCAGACCATGCCGGCCAAGGCCTATATGTTCGGCATTCCCTACGAATATTATGAGAAGTACTCCATTCGCCGTTACGGCTTCCACGGTACCTCTCACCGCTATATTTCCTACACCTACGGCAAGATGAAGGGCTCCAACGAGGGCACCCGTATCATTACCTGCCACCTGGGCAACGGCTCGTCCATCGCCGCCATCAAAGACGGCAAAGTGGTCGACACCTCCATGGGCCTGACCCCGCTGGACGGCTTTATCATGGGCACCCGTAGCGGCGGCATTGATCCTTCGGTTGTCACCTATATCATGAACAAAGAAGGCTTTACTCCTGACGAGATGGCCAACATGATGAATAAGAAATCGGGCTTCCTCGGCTTATCCGGCATTTCCAGCGACTGCCGCGATATCCAGAAAGCTGCCGCAGAAGGCAACGAGCGCGCTAAGCTGACCCTCGAGATTCTGGTCTATCAGATCAAGAAGTTCATCGGCGGTT
>CALBKB010000151.1 GCA_937892635.1 uncultured Clostridia bacterium | reverse complement strand
AGAGCGGTTGCGGAATCTCCTCAATAAAACGCGACAACTGCGGATACATTGTGGTGCCGTAAAGCATACGCATACGCGTGTATAAGAGGGTGAGCGTCTGCTTGGCGCGGGTAATGCCCACGTAGCACAACCGTCGCTCCTCTTCGATGCCCCCGTCCTCGTCCAACGACATCGAAGAAGGGAAGAGTCCTTCCTCCATGCCGGGGATAAAGACGTGGTTAAACTCCAGCCCCTTGGCGGTATGCAAGGTCATCAGCGCCACGCTCTCGTCAGTTTCCTGATAGTCGTCGGCATCACTGAGCAATGAGGTGCGTTCCAAGAAGCCAAACAAGGTTGGATCCTCTTCGCTTTGCATATAGCGAACGATGGCGGAATTGAGCTCGGCGATGTTTTCCATGCGCTCTTCGCCGCTCTCGTCAAGCTTGAGTGCCTCGGCATAGCCGGTGCGGTCGAGGACTTCGTCAATGAGGGTATTAAGCGGATTGCACTCATTGTAATGGATCAGATCCACCATCATCATGGCAAAGGCTTTTAGTTTTTCCTTGGCGCGTGACAGAGTGGGGAATTCATCGGCATGGCGGCAGGCTTCCAGCATGGATAGATTGGCTGATTCGGCCGCTGCGGCCAGTGCGGCCACGGTGGTGTCGCCAATGGCTCGCTTGGGTTCATTAATGATGCGACGCAACCGCAGATCGTCGGTCGGGTTGACGATCAGGCACAGATAGGACATGATGTCCTTAACCTCTTTGCGGTCAAAGAAGCTTTGTCCGCCGATGACGCGGGCCGGCACGCGATGCGAACGCATCGAGGCTTCAATGGCTCGGCTCTGCGCATTGGTTCGGTACAGTACGGCAAACTCGTTATAGGGTATGCCTTGCTGTACATGCATTTTTTGTATGGTACCGGCCACGGTGTCGGCCTCGTTGCTCTCGTCATAGGCGCAGCAGACGGTGATCTTTTGCCCTTTGCCGTTCTCAGTCCATAACGACTTGCTCTTGCGTCCGATGTTGTTGGCAATCACGTGATTAGCGGCATCAAGAATGGTCTGGGTTGAGCGGTAGTTGCGTTCGAGCTTGATTACGGTCGCTTTGTCAAAACGCTCCTCAAACAGCAGGATATTTTCAATGGTGGCGCCGCGGAACCGATAGATGCTTTGGTCATCGTCGCCTACTACGCATAAATTACCGTCCTTTTTCCGTAACAGGGCCACCAGACGGTATTGCAGGGGATTGGTGTCCTGATACTCGTCCACCAACACGTGATCAAATCGTGTCATCCACATCTGCCGTGTTTCGGGGAAGTCTTGCAGGATCTTGACCGTCAAGAGAATAATATCATCAAAATCCAGCGCATTGGCTTTTTTGAGCGACTGGCAGTAGGCATCATAGAGTTTGGCAATTTGTTGCATGCGGGGTACGGCCTGGTATTGTTGACGCATCTCATCGGGCGTAACGCAGGCATTCTTGGCGTTGCTGATGATGGAGAGCACATTCTTGGGGGCAAACAATTTTTCGTCCAGCCCATATTTGGAGATGCAATCTTTAATGACCCGCCGTGAATCGGTGGTGTCATAGATGGTGAAAGAACGGCTGTATCCCAACTTTTCGATTTCTTGGCGCAAGATGCGCACGCAGGCGCTGTGGAAGGTGGCTGCCCAAATGTCCAGCCCCTGACTGCCCAATTTTTGCTCCAACCGCGACTTGAGCTCGGCGGCCGCCTTGTTGGTAAAGGTGATGGCCAAGATGCGCCAAGGCGCAACGGGGTTGTGGCGGATCAGCTCGGTCACTCGCGGCAGTAGGGTAGGGTCACCGGCTGCGGCAAAACGCTCCATAAGGCTCAGATCCTCTTGCGTCAGATTGGCAGGAACCTCTTGGCAGGAATAGGTGTTACCAAAGCGAATGAGATATTCAATGCGCGATACAATCACCGTCGTCTTGCCTGAGCCGGCACCCGCCAAAATCAGCAGCGGTCCGTCGGCGGCAAAAACAGCGCGGCGCTGTTCGGGATTGAGAAACCCGTATTCGCGTTCCAGTATTTGTTTTTTGAGCATAAGAAATCGTTCTTTCATGCGGATACCCCTCATAGTAAACAAAAAGCACTGCTAACGCAGTGCTTTTTGTTTTGGTGACTCACCGGGGACTCGAACCCCGGACCCTTTGATTAAAAGTCAAATGCTCTACCACCTGAGCTAGTGAGTCATTTGCGCCTAAGTAGTATAGCAAATCATGGAGGGCTTGTCAAGGGCTGATTTGCTTTTTTTCGTCATTCTCTTGCTGAAAAATGACAAACAAATGATATCCCACCTAAGCGCTTTTATCCGAGATCGTTTATGGCTTTGGCGGCGGCTCTTTTATAAATGGCATCGCGGTGTTTGGCTTTTTGGATCAGATTGAGCAGTTCCCGCTTGCTGACCAGTTTTACTTGGTCGACTTCTCCTTGTTGCGGAACGCAGGCACGCGGATCAATGGGCAGGCAAGCAAACCACAATTCAACAAAACTGCGCTTGCGTTTGAGGCGGTCGGCCAAATGCAGTTGGGCAGGGGAGAGGGAAATGCCCACCTCTTCCTTTGTTTCGCGTATGGCGGCGGCTTGTCCGTCTTCGCCGATTTTGGCGGCACCGCCGGTAATGTCCCATACGCCGGGCAGGACGTCCTTTTCGGTGGATCGTTTTTGAATGAGAAAACGTCCGTCGGGGGTGTGAAGGAAAATATGTACCGCCAGCATATATTCGCCGGCATGCAGGTGTCGATATTGATTGCGGCTGGCATAGCGGCCGGTCGGTTCGCCGAGCTCGTCGCGCAAATCCCATATTTCATGCGTGGGCGCGACGTCACAGCTATGCATGAACAGGCGTTTGAGACCATTTTCGTCGCAGATCTTATCCTCGATAAATCCGCAATCTCGCAGTAACGCAGCGTCGGTCGGCCAGATGCTGGCGGTGAGGTTGGGGTAGATGGTGCGCAGATAATCCAACAGTAAAGGACAGGCATCGCTGCGGCGATAACGGCTTTCTATGCAAAGGAGCATAATATGAGATTGTTTTAACAGACAGCAGCCGCATAAGCGTTCATCATCAAATACGCCAAACAGGCGCACTTCGCCCTGCTCGACCTGTTTAAACAGTGAGCGATTGCGCAGTAGGTCGCGCACAAACGCGTCCCGTCCGTGACGGGACTGTAAGGGGGCTTCTGTTTTTTGAAAGGTGCGTTGTGCCAGGGCCAATGCCTCGCTCAGCCGCTTCTCGGCACATTCGCCTACGGTTAAGTTCATGCTCATCTCCGTAATTGTTGTCTTTTTAACAGTATATCACAAAATTTTCCTTGCATAAAGCCCTTTTCTCAAGAATATTATGAAATGAAAGGAGGCGGAGACAGTGAATGAGGAACAAAACAGACCCGCAAAATTGCACAATATCATTTTGGAAGGACGCACGGCGCTTTCGGCGTCGGGGGTAGAGGATGTCGATAGTTTTGATGAAAATACGGTGTGTATCTTTACGGCCATGGGTATGCTTACCATACGCGGCGAACAGTTACATATCAATAAGTTTTCCATTGACTCGGGTGAATTGACATTGGAAGGGAACATCTACGCTTTGTCCTATACCGATGATGTAGGCAAGAAGGCGGGCGGTTTTTTCTCAAAGGTGTTCCGTTAAGGTATGGAGCAACTGCTGACAGAAGAACTGGCCGTTATGGGCTATGCAGCCCTGTTTGGTGTGGCCGTGGGGATTATCTATGATCTGTTCCGAGTGCTACGGCTTCTTTTTCGACCAACGGTTGCGGCCGTCTTTGTCGAGGATCTGCTATTCTTCTTCCTGACGGCACTGCTGACGAGCATCTTTGTCTTCACCTTTCATTCGGGTGTGCTCCGACTCTATATTGTTGTGTGTGCGGCGGCCGGTGCCGCACTGTGGTACATGACACTCGGGCGTATCGGTTACCGGCTATGGCGCAGGGCGGCCGATAGGATTCGGCATATGATTGCGGTGCTATCGGCGCCGCTGCGCAGGATTTGGTCAAAATTCCGGCAAAAAACCGGCAAAAAAATGAAAAAAAAGATGAAAAAACTCTTCCCTTTTGGCAAAAAACATACTATAATAGAAGAGTCAAAGTATGCATACGTGCAAAGGGAAAGGAAGAACAAGCGCCATGATTAAAAAGCTCAACGGTCGTTTCATCGGCATCTGCGCCACCTTGTTGGTTTGTTTGGTTTTGGTCGTAGGCATTGTTTCTTCGCACATCAGCCAGCAGAAAAAGCTTGACGAGATCAAACAGTATCAGCAGCTCATTGAGCAGCAGGCGGATGAGAATGCCGAGCTCAAAGATGTCATCAACAGCGGGGACATTGAAGAATATGCGGCCGGTATCGCGCGCGATCAGTTGGGCTATGGCGAAAATGATGAAAAGGTGTATATCAATATCACCGGCAAATAAGAAAACATAATGCGGCAGACACGAGTGTCTGCCGTTTTTTTGCGCGGATAGGCGATTGACAATACCTTAATATATGATATAATATTAATAGCTAATAGCTAAATACTTATGTTAAAAGGAGAGCAAGCATTATGGCAACCTCAAAAGTAGCGTATCTGGTTAAGCCTAAAATTGTTGACGGTGTGGAAGGCGAAGCCATCGTCGAATTAAGAGACGTGGAAATCCCCACCCCCGGTCCGGGTGAAATTCTTGTCAAGGTCGAAGGCTGCGGCATTTGTGGTACCGACGTCCATGAGTATCGTTACAACCCCTTTGGCTATAAAGAGATCGTTCTCGGCCATGAAGGCACGGGTGAAGTGGTCGCGGTTGGCGAAGGCGTTACCGTTGATACAAAGGGTGACCCAATTAAAGTTGGCGATAAAGTTAAAGTAAGTGTTATTCAGTTTGATATAAAAAGCAATTCAATTAATATAAGATGAGTAGAGCAGTATTTCTTGGTTCATTCGATCCTCCGCATAAGGGGCACAGAGATGCAATATTGTCTGTTGTAAATTCTGATGTAATGAGAAGATGTAATATTAAAAAATTACATGTTATTGTTGCACAGCAGAATCCAAATAAACCAAAGTCAACACCATTTATTGATAGATACAAGATGTGTCTTTCAATGTTTGGTGATATTGATAATGTTCTTATTGATGATATTGAAAATCAAGTAAAGCCTCAATATACTTTTGATTTGTTTAAGAGATTTCATCGTAATGAAGATGATATGATTACATCAGATTTTTGGTGGGTCATAACAACAGAAACAATTGATGAACTTATTAATGGAGAATGGTATAAATCAATTACTATGCTTTGTGAAAATAAGTTTATTGTTATTGTAAAAAATGATGATGAAATTAAACATATTAAGAGAGAAATCAATTGGAAAGAAGGACAAGTAAATTTTGTTAAACTTCAAAGTACTTGTAATGTTCATTCATCTTATATAAGACAACAGTGTAAAGATGGATATACTGAAGTATTGAATAATACAAACGAATATGTAAAAGATTACATTATAAGAAATAAATTATATTTTTAATATATGACTACAGGTGATTATTGTGTAATAGGATACTGGATTATCGGGATGATATTAACAGTATA
>CALBKB010000150.1 GCA_937892635.1 uncultured Clostridia bacterium | reverse complement strand
TTGGCCAGCTCCGACGGCTGAATCGACATGCCGCCGATAAACAACCAGTTGCGTGCACCGTTAATGGTCTGCGCAAAGAAAAATACCAGCAACAACAGGATAAGCCCCACCGCCGACATGATCCAACGCATCACCTGCGACCGGCTCAAATCCCGTAAGCACCAACCCAAAAACAAGAATAATATAACACCCATCACAACGGCCACAAACTGTTTAAGCAACCCGTACGGTGCCGCCACCGCCGTAATACATAACCCAAACAGGGTAAGCAAAAAGGCCAGGTGCTCCACTTCGTACCCACTGCGTCCAATGCCGCGCATGAGAAAATAATATCCCCACATCACCAGGTTCATGCCACCAAAAACCAAGAGCAGCAAATACCCGTTGATCCGTATATTGACCATCAATGCCATCATTCCAAGCACAGAAAAAACACTCAATAATATCTGATTAATCAGCGGGCTGATCCCAACAACCGCCTCGCGCGGCGCCTGACAGTCCTCAACCACCTCAGTCGCCGTCGGCGCTATCAGCGTAAAGGTCTGCTCCCCTAAGGTAAAGGTGTCCCCAAATTTAATGGCCCGACTCTCCTTCACCGACTTGCCGTTAACCTGGACGTTGCCTTTGTTGCCAATATCAAAAAGATACCACGCTCCACCTTTCCGACGAGTCAAGACGGCGTGCGCCTTGGCCACCGACTCATGTTCAATCCGCACGTCGGCACTGCGCGCCCGCCCCAATAGATTTTCCCAATGCCGTAACGCTACGTGCTTGCCATTGGGATACCTCAAATAGCCCCATACTTCCCCCTTATCCTCGCCTTTAAGCAGCGAAAGGGCGCACCGAACCACAATCAGTATCACCAGCACGGGTATCACCCATCGCAATACCCCGTTGACCGCGTCAGACAGTCCTGCCCCCACAGCCACCGTCGCCTTGTCCGCTGACAAAAGCCCCATGATGCTATTGTAAATATCTCGTATGTTCATATCTTTATCATACCACATTCCACCGCAACTTGCAATCCTATCGAAAATTGAACGATATGCTAATTCTTTGAACGAATGGATATTGTCATAGCTTCGGTTGTGCATTATAATAAAAGAAAAAACCGGTTGGAGGTTACCATGAACAGACAGTTTGATGATCATATTTTACGTTCGGTCAAGAGCCTGGACGGCACCTGGAATTTCCGCATTGATCCGGAAAACATCGGCGAGCAAGAAGGCTGGCACACATCTCTTCCCACCAAAGAAAACACTATTGTTCCTTCGGTTTGGAACACCACCATGGGCCTGCTCGAATATGAAGGGTCGGCTTGGTATGAAAAGAAATTTCACACAAACGGCGGCACCCTGCGCTTTGTCTTTGAGGCGGTCATGACTCAGGCCGACGTTTGGCTTGACGGCGTCAAACTCGGCGAACACTACGGTGGCTTTTGCCAGTTTGAACTGATTGCTAATGCCGTCACCGCCGGCATGCACACCCTCACCGTACGCGCCGACAACCGTTTCAACGCTCACTCCATTCCCCTTGCCCATTCCGATTGGTGGCACTACGGCGGCATCCCCCGCAGCGTCAGCGTCGAACAGCTTTCGGGACTGTGCGCCTTCTATAATCATTTCGATTACCAACTCTCCGACGATCTGTCGCGTGCCAAGGCACACTTCACCGCCGAGATCTATAACGCCAACCCTCAAGCCGTAACGGCACCCGTCACCTTCCTCTTTGACGGAAAACCCGTCTACGTCCAGGAGGTCACCTTGGATGCCTATGCCACCACAACCGTCACCACACCCGATTTTATCATCGACGATGTGCGTCTGTGGGATCCCCAATCCCCCAACCTGTATGATATCGCCCTGATCACCGATACCGACGACCTGCTCGACCGCACCGGCCTGCGCCGCATTGAGGTCAGAGGCACCGAGCTGTTGCTCAATGACAAACCCCATGAAATCCGCGGTGTCAATCGCCACGAGGAAAACACCGATCACGGCGTCGCCTTCCCTCCGGCTTTGATGAAACGCGATATTGATATCATTCAAGGCATGTACGCCAATGCCATACGTGGCTCGCACTACCCCAACTCCCGCCTCTTTGTCGATATGCTCGACGAATGCGGCCTGACCTTCTGGAGCGAAATCCCCATGTGGGGCAACGGCTACACACAGGAAATGATCGCCGATCCCTTCGTGCATGAGCGCGCATTGCAAATGCACAAGGAAATGGTTCGTCATTATTATAACCATCCTTGCATTATCCTTTGGGGCATGTTCAACGAAAACCCCAGCCAGTTCCCCGAAGTGCGTACCCTCGCCCAAACCCTCTACGCTTATCTCAAGGAAAACGGCGGACAGCGTCTGATCTCTTACGCCTGCAACCGCCCCGAAATTTGCCTTTGCCTGGACGTTTGTGATCTCATCAGCATCAACCGCTACGACGGTTGGTACTCCGAATCCCGCGACAGCTGGAAGGAACACACCCTCGACGTCATTCATAAGCGGGTAGAGGAACTCCATATCGCGCCCAAACCCGTCATCCTCAGCGAGTTCGGTGCCGCCGCTATCTACGGCCACCACACCTTTGACGATCTGAAATGGACCGAAGAATACCAGGCATCCCTCTTGGTCAGCGCATTGGAAGCCTTCCGTAACGATCCTTGGGTAGTCGGCTATTACATTTGGCAGTTCTGCGACATCCGTACCAGCCCGGAAAACGGCCTTAACCGCGCCCGCCACTATAACAACAAGGGCATACTTAACGAGTACCGACGTCCCAAACAGGCCTATTTCGCCGTAAAGGAAACCTATAAAAAATTTGCGCAGGAGAATGAAAATGAATAAACAAATTCGCTTTGTTCAGTTCGGCGAGGGTGGCTTTTTGCGCGGCTTCGTCGATTGGATGATCCAAAAAATGAACGACACCGGCGCCCTCAACGCCCGCGTCGACGTCGTCCAACCCATCCCGCAGGGTTTATGCCATCTGCTGGCCGCCCAAAAGGGTGTCTATACCCATATCATTCGCGGCGCCGAAGGCGTCGAGATGAGCAAGATCGATGTGATCGACCGTTGCGTCAACCCTTTTGAGGACTATGATGCCTATCTCAAACTGGCCGAACATCCCGATCTTCGTTTTGTCGTATCCAACACCACCGAAGCCGGCATCGTCTTTACCGATACCGACCAAATCACCAACACTCCCAACATCTCCTTCCCCGGCAAACTCACGCTGTTTTTGCTGCATCGTTATCAGGCAGGCCTGCCGGGTCTGGTCTTCCTGCCCTGTGAATTGATCGACCGCAATGGCGACAACCTTAAAAAGGCCGTATTGCAATATTGCGACTTGTGGCAGCTAAACGGCGGCTTTATCCGCTGGATCGACGAAGAAAATATTTTCTGCAACACCCTGGTCGACCGCATCAACACCGGCTATCCCAAGGACGAAATCATCACCCTCGATTACGAGGATAACCTGATCAATACCTCCGAATATTTCCATCTGTGGGTTATTGAAACCGACCACGACCTCGAAGCCGAGCTCCCCTTCTCCAAGGCCGGCCTTAACGTCATCGTGACCAAGGATGCGTTGGAACGCTACCGCACCCGCAAGGTTCGCTTGCTCAACGGCGCCCACACCTCGATGGTCGCTCACGCTCTTCTTTCCGGCCTGGAAACGGTCAAAGATTGCATGGACGATCCAACCATGAGCGCCTTTATCCGCTCCTGCCTGTTTGAGGAGATCATTCCCACGCTTGATCTGCCCAAGGACGAGCTGGAAGCCTACGCCAATGATGTACTTACCCGCTTTGCCAACCCCTATATCAAGCACTATCTGGCTTCCATCTCCCTCAACTCCATCAGCAAATTCAAGGTGCGCGTCCTGCCCTCGATCTTGGAATACAAGAACCGCTTCGGCTCTTACCCCAAGCATCTTATCTACGGTTTGGCCCGTTTGCTCGAATTCTATCGGGTCGGTACTCCCAATGACGATCCTGCCGTTATCGAATTTATCCGCACCCACTCAATTGACGATATTCTGGCCAACACCGATTTTTGGGGTCAGAGTCTGAGTGATATGAGAGAGGTAGTTGCCCATGCAGTTGCATCCGCTTGACAACGTTGAGGTGCTTGACGATAAGCACAAATACGCCCTGACCGATATTGAGAAGGGTCAAAACATCGTCAAATACGGCTTTCCCATCGGCCACGCCACCCGTAATATCACCAAGGGCGAGAAGGTCGACCCATCCAACCTTCGCTCCAACCTCGAAGGCCGCGGCGGCTGGGAATACACCCCCTTCACTCATGAGCGTCAATCTGTAAAGCAAATGAGCTTTATGGGCTATGCTCGCCAAAACGGTCAGGTCGGTATTCGCAATGAGTTGTGGATCGTTCCCACCGTGGGCTGCGTCAACGGTATTGCCCGCACGCTGGCCCAAAAGGGTAACGCCAAAGCCCTCTGCCACCCCTTCGGTTGCTCTCAGCTGGGCGGCGATCATGAAACAACCATGAAAATCCTGCGCGGTCTGGTCAAGCACCCAAATGCCGGCGGCGTGCTGGTGCTGGGATTGGGTTGTGAGAATAACGGCATTGATACCTTCCGTAAATTTTTGGGCGACTATGACGCCGAGCGCGTCCGCTTTCTCAACGTGCAGGATTGCACCGACGAAACCCAAGAAGGGCTGGCCATTTTACAGCAACTGCGCACCTTAATGGATGACGATGTGCGCACCCCCATCCCCTTATCGAAACTGCGTATTGCCGTCAAGTGCGGCGGAAGCGACGCCTACAGCGGCATTACCGCCAATCCCGTGGTGGGTCACGTTGCCGATCTCTTCTATGAATATGACGCCACCATCCTTATGAGCGAAATTCCCGAAGTTTTTGGCGCGGAGCAGGTTCTTCTGGCGCGTAGCGTTAACCGCGAAACCTTTGATAAAACGGCTCACATGATCCAAGCCTTCCGCCAATATTTTATCGACCATGGTGAGGGCATTGCCGACAATCCCTCTCCCGGCAACATTGCCGGCGGCATCTCCACCTTAGAGGAGAAATCGCTCGGCTGCGTGCAAAAGGCAGGACGTCTACCGCTGTGCGGTGCTCTCAACTTCGGCGAAACGCCTGAGGGAAGCGGTCTATACATGGTAAACGGGCCGGGCAACGATATGGTAGCCGTCACCACCTTGGCCGCCTCGGGCGCCCATATGATCCTCTTTACCACCGGTCGCGGCACTCCCTTGTGCGGCCCCGTCCCCACCATTAAGATCGCCACCAATACCCCGCTGTTTGAAAATAAACAACATTGGATCGACTTTAATGCCGGAGTCGCCCTCGGCGGTGATATGGCGGCGGTCAGCAAGGATTTGTTTGATCTTTGCCTGCAAACGGCCGAGGGAAAATCCACCGTCGGTGAACAATACGGCTATCAAGATATTGCCATCTTTAAAAACGGTATCACCTTGTAAGGAGAACTATTATGTTTATCAGTGAATATTACAATCATGCCGATATCATCACCCCCGATGACGGGCATCATTATTTCTTCGGCTATTACGATATGCGCCCCTATTCCAACGGCCGCCACCTGACCCTGCGCGTTCCCTTTATGGATCGCCAGCCGGAAGCGGATGATGTAGCCGAGATCGGATATGTCAAGGACAAAGTGTTCACCCCTTTCGCTACCACCACCGCCTGGAACTTCCAGCAATCGGCCATGTTGCAATGGCATCCCACGCTGGAAGACACCGTATATTACAATGAGTTTGTTGACGGCAACTGCGTCACCACTACCCATAATATCGCCACCGGCGACAAGAAGCACACCGACCGTCCCACCGCCTGCATCTCCCCCGACGGAAAGTGGGGCTTATCGGTCAATTTCGGTCGCATCTTCGATTTCCGTGCCGGCTACGGCTACGCCGGTTGTAAGGACGAGCAGGCCGACGTTCCTCAACCGTCCAACGACGGTGTCTTTTTGGTGGATATGGAAAGCGGCAAATCCAAATTGCTGGTCGATTATCCCACATTGGGCAAGGTCGGCGGCTTCGGACCTGACGAAAAACTGCTGGTCAATCACATCACCTTCAACACCGACAGTACCCGCTACTGCATGCTGGTACGCAACTTTATTCTCCATGAAAGCGGCCGCATCATCTGGGTCACGTCGCTGATGGTCGGCGATCTGGACGGCAATGTCAAAACGATATTGGAAAAAACCTATGTATCCCACTATGTATGGCTTGACCCCAACCACTTGATTGCTCATTGCTCCCCCGATCCTGCCATCAAGAGTCTGTATTGCCTCAACATGACCGACGGCACCTATGTCATCGTCAACACCC
>CALBKB010000149.1 GCA_937892635.1 uncultured Clostridia bacterium | reverse complement strand
GTTGGGGGTGCGCCCCTGCCGATACGCCTGCACAAAATAGGACAAGACCTGCGACTCAAACGCGGCGCGCAGGTCAAGGGCGCAAAAAGGGATGCCGAGATGCTCGGCAACCCTTTGCGCGTCGGTTTGTTCGGTTGTATCGTCGGTCATGCGGGCATAGACGCCCAGGACCTCATAGCCTTGTTCGAGCAGCAGAGCGGCCGCCACGGCCGAATCGACGCCGCCCGAAAGGCCGAGGGCGACCTTAGCCATGGCAGTGGCCGCCGCAGGAGCCGCACTCGCCGCCGCAGGCGCAGCCTTGCAGGGCGGGGGGCAGTTCGCGACCCGTCTTCTTATAAAAATCGGTCAGCGCGGCGCGAATGGCCTCTTCGGCCAGCACCGAGCAGTGGATCTTGGCGGGGGGCAGACCTTCGAGCGCCTCGATGACGGCCTGATTGGACAGTTGCATGGCCTCGGTGACCGTTTTGCCCTTGATCAGTTCGGTGGCCATCGAAGAGGTGGCCACGGCGGCGCCGCAGCCGAAGGTCTGAAACTTGACGTCGCGGATGATATCGTTCTCGTCAATATCCAAAAACATTTTCATGATATCGCCGCACTTGGCGTTGCCGACCTGACCGACACCGCTGGGGTTGTCCATCTGACCGACGTTGCGCGGATTCATAAAATGGTCCATTACCTTTTCACTATACATCTTATTGCTCTCTTTCCTGCCACAGGGGGCTCATGTTTCTCAGTTTTTCCACGATGGGGGGCAGTTTTTCGAGGATATAGTCGATATCCTCAACCGTGTTGGTGTGCGACAGGCTCAGCCGCAGACTGCCGTGGGCAATCTCGTGCGGCAACCCAATCGCCAACAGCACGTGCGACGGGTCGAGCGACGCGCTGGTGCAGGCACTGCCCGACGAGGCACAGATGCCCTCTATGTCCAGCCACAGCAGCAGGCTCTCGCCTTCGATGAAGGGAATGGACACGTTCACGTTCCCCGGCAGACGCTGCTCCTTATCGCCGTTAAGACGGACGTAGGGGATCTGCAACAGCCCGTCGATCAGACGGTCGCGCAACATAGTAACCTTTGCTATATTCTCCTGCATCTCCTCATTGGCCAGGGTTAAGGCCTTGGCCATGCCGAGGATGGCAGGGGTATTTTCGGTGCCCGAACGGCGACCGCGTTCCTGCTGACCGCCCGAGAGGAGGTTGGGCAGGCGCACGCCGTTTTTGAGATAAAGACCGCCGATACCCTTGGGACCGCCGAATTTATGGGCCGAGAAGCTCAGCGCGTCGACGCCCAGCTCCTGCACGTGAATGGGCAGATGCCCGACGGCCTGGACGGCATCGGTGTGGAAGACGGCGCCGCCCTCGTGGGCGATGGCGGCCAGTTCTTTGATGGGCTGAACGGTGCCGATCTCGTTGTTGGCGAACATGATGCTGACCAGCACCGTGTTCTCCTTCATGGCCTTTCGCAGATCATCGGGATGGACGATGCCGTTTTCGTAAACGGGCAGCAGCGTCACCTCGGCGCCGCATTTTTCCAGGGTGTGAATGACGGCGTGATGCTCAAAGACGGTGGAGATGATATGGGGGGTCTTATGCGCCAGCAGGGCGCGGGCTACACAGCCCTTGATGACCCAGTTATCCGATTCGGTACCGCCCGAGG
>CALBKB010000148.1 GCA_937892635.1 uncultured Clostridia bacterium | reverse complement strand
CGGTCTTTGCCGCCCTGTCGGGGTGGCTGATCCTGCACGAGCGACTGAGCGGGCGTGAATGGCTGGGGTGCGCGCTGGTCTTTGCGGCGGTGGTCGCGGTGCAAATGGTAGGAAAGAAAAAAGAGAGTCAATCGTGACTCTCTTTTTTGCTGTGTTGAATGAGGGCATAGACGATAAAAAAGGGAAGACATAACAATTTAACGGGTAACAATAAGATATCCCTCGTGCGGGGATGATAGAGCCATCGCACACGGACGATGACCTGTTTATATTGTCCGCAGCCCTCACACAGATCGAATTCTTTGGAGAGGACAAATTTCCTCCGCTTGTCATGTGTCCCATGCAAAGTATTCCAACAATCCAAACAATATTCTGCCATAAATCCCTCTCTGCACGAACAATCGTTAGTATATTTCATATTGTAATCTCTTATACTGAATTTGTCAAGAACATTTGTAGGTGAAGAAGTATGAGAGAGATTTTGGCGGCGAGGCTGAAAGCCTGTCGTAAGGAAAAGGGATTGACGCAGGGGCAGGTAGCCATTTACTGTGACATTACCGAGAAAGCCTATCAAAATTATGAATTGATGACGCGAGAGCCGAAGATCGAGATTTTGGTGCGCATCGCGGATTTGTTTGATGTTTCGTTGGATTATTTAACGGGGCGCAAGGAAGAAAAGTAAAAGAGAGTCAATCGTGACTCTCTTTTTTGTTTAGAATTTTTTGCCTTGGGAGAGGGCGGTGAGGTAGGCGTTGATGAAGCCGTCCAGGTCGCCGTCCATGACGGCGTTGATGTTGCCCATTTCAAAGCCGGTGCGATGGTCCTTGACGAGGGTGTAGGGCATAAAGACGTAGGAGCGGATCTGGCTGCCCCAGCCGATCTGTTTTTGTTCGCCCTTGATGTCGTCGATTTTTTCGAGGTGCTCGCGTTCTTTGATTTCCATGAGTTTACTCATGAGCATCTTCATGGCCATATCCTTGTTCTGGTGCTGGCTGCGCTCGTTCTGGCAGCAGACGACGATGCCGGTGGGCAGGTGGGTGATGCGGATGGCCGAGGAGGTTTTGTTAACCTTCTGACCGCCGGCGCCCGAGGAGCGGTAGGTGTCGATGCGCAGGTCTTCGGGGTTGATATCGACCTTGATGGTTTCGTCGATTTCGGGGACGATTTCCAGCGAGGCGAAGGAGGTTTGGCGGCGGCCCGAGGCGTCGAAGGGGGAGACGCGAACGAGTCTGTGAACTCCGTTCTCGCTCTTGAGATAGCCATAGGCATAGTCGCCC
>CALBKB010000147.1 GCA_937892635.1 uncultured Clostridia bacterium | reverse complement strand
TGTTTGGTATCCATATTTGTTTGCTCCCTTCATGTGGTGTGGTTTTCTCAGGCAGACTGGATGCTCTCATCCCGTTCGTCGGGGTCGCTTTGGAGAGCATCCTCGGTTCGCTTACGCCATTTGCCCTTGAAATAGACCAGGGTGCTCAGCAGACAACCGGCGATCCACGCCGTAAGCAGCGAGCCATAGAGGCAAACCGGGTCGCCGTTGGGCCACTGGGGGCTCTTGGTCAGGTGTGCCCACAGGTAGGCCAGCGGCATGCGGATGATAACCGTGGTAACGATGCTGATCCACATGGGGATCATGGTCTCGCCTGCGCCGCGCATAACGCCCTGCCAGGTCTGGGTGACCGCAAAGGCGATGTAGCCCACCGCCAACAGGCGCATCATGCCCACGCCCAGCTCCACGATCTCGGGGGTGGGCTGTTTGGACCGTACAAATACGATGCAACGCATATCCATCATCTCAGCCGTGCGAATTACCTGAGCGTTAACCAGCCCCGTAAGCAAAACTGCCTGATCCTTGACGTAGGCCAATACGTCGCTCATCATATCACTGCCACAGGCGGAATATACGTGATCACCCAAGCGATCTTCACCCGCAATAATGCGAGCTTCCAACAACTCCTGTATGGTACAGATTTTCATACAAATACTTTCCTTTTAGTCGGCGTATTTCGCCAAAATATCATCAACATCGTCTACCGTCAAACGACCGTAAACTTCACCGTTGATAGTCAATACGGGGGCCAGACCGCACGCGCCGATGCAGCGGCAGGCAACCAACGAGAACTTACCGTCAGGCGTACACTCTCCGTTGCCAATCCCCAAGCGTTCGCTCAAACGATTAAAGATATCACCCGAGCCTTTAACGTAGCAAGCCGTACCCAAGCATACCGAGATCTCGTACTTGCCCTTAGGCTGGGTCGAGAAGAAGGAATAGAAGGTAACAACCCCATACACCTCTTCCAACGATACATCCAATCCCTCGGCAACCGCAATCTGGACTTCCAGCGGCAGATAGCCGTAGATATCCTGCGCCTTTTTCAGCACCTGAACCAGAGCACCCGGAACTTCTTTATATTCCGCAAGCACCTGTTCAAGACGACTGCGCTTCTCGGGAGTGTCCTGAAAAGGGATCGTTTCATACTTGTTTTTCATTGTCTAAACTCCTCCTTGTATTAATCGATCACATCAATAAAATTCGGTAAACGGTATATGTCGATTGACGCACTATACCTAACATAGTATAAAAGATTTTCAGCCATTTGTAAATAGCAAAACCATAATAAAAACGGGATATTTGCATAATTTCGACAAATACCCCGTTTTCCTTATTCGAGTTCAAATGCTCCGGTATATAATTGATAGTACGTGCCCTTAGCCGCAATCAAATCCGCATGATTGCCTCTCTCAATAATACGCCCATGATCCAGCACCATGATCACATCCGAATCCATAACCGTCGAGAGTCGATGCGCGATAACAAAGACGGTACGCCCCTCCATCAACTTATCCATACCACGCGCCACAATAGCCTCGGTACGCGTATCAATCGAGGAGGTTGCCTCATCCATAATCAGCACGGGCGGATCAGCCACCGCCGCTCGAGCAATGGCAATCAACTGACGCTGCCCCTGCGACAAATTGGCACCGTTGTTATCAAGCTGGGTATCGTATCCGTTGGGCAGGCGGCAAATAAAATCATCCGCACCCGCCAACTTGGCCGCCTTACGGCACTGCTCGTCGGTAGCATCCAGCCGCCCATAGCGGATATTATCCATAACGGTACCGGTAAAGAGATTAGTCTCCTGCAACACGATGCCCAAACTACGGCGCAGATCCTCTTTTTTGATTTTGTTGATGTTGATGCCGTCATAACGGATCTTTCCGTCAGCAATATCATAAAACCGATTGATCAAATTAGTAATGGTCGTTTTGCCGGCACCCGTTGCCCCGACAAAAGCCACCTTCTGCCCGGGCTCGGCATACACCGAAACGTCGTGCAGCACCGGCTTGCCCTCTTCATAGGCAAAGTCAACGTTGGTTAACCGCACATCACCCGCCAGCAACGTATAGGTCACCGTTCCGTCCCCATGCGGATGCCGCCAGGCCCATTTGCCGGTGCGCTCCTTGGTTTCGGTAATTGTTCCCTGCTCGTCTATCCGCGCATTGACCAACGTGACATATCCATCATCGGTCTCAGGCTGCTGATCCATCAGCGAAAAGACGCGCGATGCACCCGCCATACCCATGGCAATGTGATTGATCTGTTGCGATACCTGATTAATGTTACCGGTAAACTGCTTGGTCATATTCAAAAACGGCACAATAATGCTGATATTCACAAGAGGAATACCCGACAAGCTCACGTTAGGCGTCTGCGTCAGCATCAGCACACCACCCACAATAGCCACAATAACGTACATGATGTTGCCCAGGTTCATAATGATGGGCGCCAGCATATTGGCGTACGAGTTGGCACGAGTGCTGTCCTCATACAGATTCTGATTGAGTCGGTCAAAATCTTTGGTGCACTGTTTTTCGCGGCAAAAGACCTTTACCACCTTCTGCCCGTTCATCATCTCTTGGATATACCCTTCGGCAATACCCATCGACTGTTGTTGCCGTATAAAATACTTAGCCGAGCCGCCGCCAAACTTCTTGGAAACCAGCAACATAACCACCACACCCAGAAGCATCAGCCCCGTGAGCCAAACGCTAAAATAAAGCATGATGGAAAAAACAGTCACAACAATAATACCGGCCTGCAACAGGGAAGGCAACGACTGAGAAACCAACTGACGTAAGGTGTCAATATCGTTGGTGTAATAGCTCATGATATCGCCGTGCTTATGGGTGTCAAAGAACTTAATGGGAAGATTTTGCATCCCGTCAAACATGGCACAGCGCATTTTACTTAAAAAGCCCTGCGTCATATAAGCCATCAACTGCGACTGCACGGTAACGCAAATAATTGAAACCACATACAACGCAATGAGGACAACAATCAGCGGTAAGATCTCCTTAGAAGCCGCTGCCCAGTCCCCCGTCTGATACCATTGTTCAATAATGGTAATAACACGCTGGGTAAAGGTAGCCGGGATAGCCGAAGCAATCGCCGAGAATATAATGCACACAACCGCAAGCGGAAACAGCACGGGATAAGATTTGACCAGCATTTTGAG
>CALBKB010000146.1 GCA_937892635.1 uncultured Clostridia bacterium | reverse complement strand
CCGAAATAACCGTTCTTATCCGGGTAGTTTTTAAAGTAAGTTTCAAAATCGATGTTGTTCAGCTTCATAATTTACGCCTCCAAAATAAAAAATCCTCGACAGAGCGTTTCTGTCAAGGACGAATAATTGCTTATCCGCGGTGCCACCTTGCATTCATGGTTTCCCATGCGCTTTACGGAATACCGACATATTCCCGGCAACTGACGTATGCCACACGTTGCAGATACTCGGACCAAGCCTTTGACTGCACCCTCCGCGGGCCATTTGACGAGCTGTTTCCTATCCGCATCGCAGCAGCACGGACTCTCTGTGAGGGCATATTCGCCGTTATTTCCGCATCATCGGTTTATGATATTATCATTATATTAGCACACTTGCGCGGTTGTGTCAATAAAAATCGACCTTATCGTTCCTCGCGGAAATAGGACAGGCCCAAGTGCTCAGGCGGCTGGTGCTCACGCTTTTTGCGCATGCTGGTGATGACCAGCACGATAAGGGTAACGATATAAGGCAGGATTTTGAAGAGTTCCTGCGTCGAGTCGCCCAGGCCGCGGATATAGTTGTTGGCGTTGCACAGGGCGCCGAAGAGGAAGGAACCGAAGATGGCCATATTGGGTTTCCAGAGTGCGAAAATGACCAGCGCAATGGCCATCCAGCCGCGGTCGCCAAACGCGTCGTTGGACCAGACGCCGTTGGCATAAGCCATGACATACTGCAAGCCGCCCAGACCGGCAACGGCACTGCCGATGCAGGTGGCCAGATACTTATACTTGGTGATATGAATACCGGCGGCGTCGGCGGTGGCAGGGTTTTCACCCACGGCACGCAGGTTCAGACCGACGCGAGTACGGGTGAGGACAAAGGCGGCGATGACGGCAATAAGAATCGAGGCGTAGGTGAGAAAATCGTGGGAGAGGAAGATCTCACCGAACCAGCCCAAGTCCTTGGCGAAGGGCAGGCTCGTGCGGAAGAAGGAGCTGGTTTTGGTCAAAATGATGGACGGCATATCGCTATCGACCAATTTGATCAGAGAACCGCCGAAAAAGTTACCGATACCGATACCGAAGGTGGTAAGCGCCAGACCGGTTACGTTCTGATTGGCGCGCAGGGTAACGGTGAGGAAGCTGTAAATCAAACCCATCAAGACCGAGCAAACGATCGAGGTGAGCAAGGGAATGAGAATGGCTAACAGGGGGCTCATATTGGCAATATTGTTGCCGCAAGCGTTTTCATACAGAAAAGCGCCGATGACGCCGCCGATGCCGCCGACATACATGATGCCGGGGATGCCCAGATTGAGATGACCCGATTTTTCGGTGATGATCTCACCGACCGAGCCGTAAAGAAGCGGCACGCCCAAAGGAATGGCGCTGCTGATAAAGGCAGTAATCATACTTCGGCCTCCTTTTTGGAGCGACGGATTTTAACGGTATATTGAATGAAAAATTCGCAACCGACCAAGAACAAAATAACGATGCCCGAAACGATATCGGCAAACGATCCGTTGAGGAAGAAGGTATCGGCAACCTTACCGGCACCCGACTGCAGGAAGACGATCAGCGCCGACATCCCTGCCATAATGAAGGGATTAAACTGACCCAACCAAGAGACCATGATGGCGGTAAAGCCTTGACCGCCGACGGTGTTGGTGTTGATCGAATGGTCGGTACCGGCGACCAACAGCATACCGGCCACGCCGCAGACGGCGCCCGAGAGGAGCATGGTGCGCAAAATGACCTTTTTAACGTTAATGCCGATATAGCGGGCGGTGTTGCGGCTTTCGCCGACGACCGAGATTTCGTAGCCCTGCTTGCTGTATTTGAGATAGATGAACATCAGAACCATCAACACGACAACGATCAAAATATTGAGCAGATAGGGCGAATTAGCGATGACGGGCAGGTTGCCGTGAGCCACCGGCTGAATGATGCCCGAGCCTTTACCCGTCAAATAGACATAATAGGCCACGATCTGGGTGGCGACATAGTTCATCATCAGGGTAAAGAGGGTTTCGTTGGTGTTATACTGTGCCTTAAACAAGGCGGGGATCAGGCCCCAGACGGCACCCGAGAGAATGCTGGCGCCCACAACAACAAGGACGAGCAGCCATTCGGGCATTTTGCCGCCCAGCTGCATCATGCAGACCATGGCCGACAAACCACCGATGAGCGCCTGACCTTCGGCACCGCAGTTCCAAAAACGCATTTTGAAGGCGGGCGTGACGGCCAAAGACAGGCAAAGCAAAATCATCGTCTGCTGGAAGAAACGCCAAAGCAGACTGAATTTTCCTTCAAAGACGCGGCCGAAGGCGCCGCGGAACATGATATCGTAGACCTTAAAGAAGCCGCCGCCGGTGAGAAGCGAAGAGATGATGCCGACCAAAACAAAGGCGATGCCGATGGCAGACAGACGGATCAGCCACGCCTTCCAGCCAACCATATCGTCGCGCTTGGCGATATGAATCAACGGCTCGCGGTGATGCTTGTTGGGTTGCTTACTCATCGAGCTTTCCTCCCTCCGTTTTCGTCATTAGCAGACCGACCTCTTCTTTGGTGGCAGTTCGGCCGTCAACAATGCCGGTGACGCGACCGCCGCCGATGACCAGGATACGGTCGCACAGTTCGAGCAAAACGTCCAGATCCTCACCGACGAAGATGACGGCGACACCCTGCTGTTTTTGCTGATTGAGCAGGTTATAGATCGTATAGGACGAGTTAATATCCAAACCACGCACCGGATAGGCGGCCATGAGCACCGTAGGCGATGCGGCGATCTCACGCCCGACCAACACCTTTTGCACGTTACCACCCGACAGGCGGCGCACCGGTGTGGTGGTGCCGGGGGTAACGACCTCCAAATCCTCGATGATGCGTTCGGCCAGATCCTGCGGCCCTTTGCGTTCCAGAAATACGCTCTTGCCGCGGCGATAGGAGCGCAGCATCATATTATCGGTGATATCCATATTGCCGACCAGACCCATGCCCAGACGGTCTTCGGGCACGAAGGAGAGCCGCACGCCCAGTTCGCGGATCTGCAAGGGCGTTTTGTTTTGCAAATTATCGACATTATCGGTCTTCGGATTATGATAGAGGACGGCACCGCTATCGCTTTTTTGCAGGCCGGCGATAACCTCTAAGAGTTCGCGCTGACCGCTGCCGGCGATACCGGCGATGCCCAGAATCTCACCGGCATAGGCGGTAAAGGAAACGTCGTCGAGCACCAGCGCGCCCTCGCGGTTGGTACAGTCGACATGGTGGACTTCCAGACGGGGTGTGGGGTTTTGGGGCTGGCTGCGCTCGATGTTGAGGGATATCTTTTTGCCGACCATCATCTCGGTCAGTTCCGATTCGTTGGTCTTGGCCGTTTCAACGGTGCCGACATATTCGCCCTTTCGCAAAACGGCGACACGGTCGGACAGCGAGAGCACCTCGTGGAGTTTATGGGTGATGATGATAATAGCCTTTCCGTCGTCACGCATGCGGCGCAGTACGGCAAAGAGCTTCTGCGTCTCCTGGGGGGTGAGAACGGCGGTGGGCTCGTCCAAAATGAGAATATCGGCGCCGCGGTAGAGGACCTTGATGATCTCGACCGTCTGCTTTTCCGAGACAGACATGGTATAGATCTTCTTCATAGGATCGATCTCAAAACCGTACTTGACGGCGATATCGCGTACTTTTTGAGCGGCTTGTTTGAGATTGAATTTCTCATCCAGGCCCAGCACGACGTTCTCGGCGGCGGTGAAGACGTCGACGAGTTTGAAATGCTGATGGATCATGCCGATCTGATAATCGAACGCGTCCTTGGGCGAAGCGATGATCGCCTCTTTTCCGTCGATAAAAATCTGGCCTTCATCGGGGAAATAGATACCCGAGATCATATTCATCAACGTAGTTTTGCCACTGCCGTTTTCGCCGAGGATAGAAAGGATCTCGCCTCGGTTGGCCGTCAGGTTGACGTTTTTATTGGCGACTACGCTGCCAAACGTTTTGGTGATGTTTTTCAGTTCGATGGCTGCGCGGTTTGACAAGAGATACGCCTCCTTCTTTTAATTCTCAAAAAACCGCTGCCAAGACAGCGGCCTTTTCAAAGCTAAAAAAGAGGGGAAGGCGGGGGCATTGGCTCCCGCCTTTCCGTATGTTCTTTTCATTAACCGTAATTGCGATCCAGCAGCGTGATGCCGTCGATTTCGATATCGAAATAGGGGCCGGAACGATGCTTGGACTCTTCAAAGACGCCGTCCTTGATGGCTTCGGTATCTTTGGTGTAGTCGGCATCAAAATCCACGTCTGCCATGTAGGAAGTCAAGGTCTCGCCGGCAACGGTGAAGTTGGCGGTATCGAAGACGTTGATGGTGCCGTCTTTCAGGCCGGCTTCTACTTCAGCCAGCTTGGCAGCGGTGCCTTCAGCAGCAACAGCTTCGTTGTCAGCGCCGGCGCAGATGTCAGCCTGAACGGGCAGGACCTTCACGCCGTACAGACGCTCCAGCTCTTCCTTGGCGTCCTCCAGCTTCTTCACATTCCGGCCGGTGATCACCAGATTGGCGCCTTCCTTTGCAAAGGCAGTGGCGATGCCGTAGCCGATGGAACCGCAGCGGCCATCCTTCAGGACAGCTCTGCCGCCGCCGGTAATAATCACAGTCTTTCCATTCCAATAACCCATAATCATTTTCTCCTTACTTTTAAAAGATGTGCTTTATTTGGTTTTTCCTATTATATGCGATGATCGCCGGTATTTCAAGAAAAACTATTCAAGGGCTTTTCTATGTATCCCGCCGGCAAGCTTTTTCCTTATATTATCACAGCATTCTTTTCTTTTTTGAGTTTTTCAAGGATATAGTTTACCTTCTTAGATTTTGAAATATTTTGTGTATACCCCTTAATATTACCAAAATGCTTT
>CALBKB010000145.1 GCA_937892635.1 uncultured Clostridia bacterium | reverse complement strand
GACCACGACGCCGTGGGGATTCATACAGAAGGTGCGTACCAGATCCTCGAACTTTTCGGTGCGGTAGACGATCTTGCTCTCATAGAGTTCGTCGGTGAGATGGGAGAAAACTTGGGCGGGCAGTTCGACGCGCACGCCGATGTCAACGCGGTTGGAGAGGGTGGGGATGTTTAGGTCGGCACATACCTTTTCCATCCACTTACTGCCCGAGCGGCCTACCGAGATGATGCACTGCTTACAGGTGTGGTCGCCCGCAGGGGTGTGGACGGTATAGCCGTCGTCGTTTTTGCTGACAGCGGTGACGGGGGTGTTGAAGTGGAAATCGGCTTTATCCTTGAGGGTTTGATAGAGATTTTCCAGCACGACGTAGTTGATATCGGTGCCCAGATGGCGCACCTGCGCGTCAAGCAGATGCAGACTGTTTTCCAGGCATTTCTTTTTAATGGGGGTGTTGGCGGTGGAATAGAGTTTGGTGTCCTTGCCGCCGAAGTCGCAGTTGATTTGATCGACGTACTGCATCAGCTCGAGGGCTTCGGTTTTGCCGATGTGCTCATAGAGGGTGCCGCCAAACTGGTTGGTGATATTGTATTTGCCGTCCGAGAAGGCGCCGGCACCGCCGAAGCCGCTCATGATGGCACAGGTTTTGCATTTAATGCAGGACTTGACCTTTTTGCCGTCGATAGGGCACTTACGCTGTTCGAGGCTATGCCCCAGTTCGAAGACGCCTATATGGAGATTATTTTTGGCCTTGGTTAATTCATACGCCGAGAAGATGCCGCCGGGACCTGCGCCGACAATGATTACATCATAGTTCATATCGTATTTCCTTTCATAAAAAAGGTCTGCCCGCATGTGGGCAGACCTTTAGTTTAGCCTAATCTATCGTATCACAAACCGAGGCATTAGTCAAGCATCTCCTTGGCGGTGGCGATAATCTTTTCGGCAGTCAGGCCGTAGAGAGCCAGCACCTTGCGGGCGGGACCCGATTTGCCAAAGGAATCGTTGACGCCGATGCGTCGTACGGGGCAGGGGTAGTGCTCGGCCAGACATTCGCAGACGGCACCGCCCAGACCGCCGATGACGTTATGCTCTTCTGCGGTGATGATGCGCCCCGTTTCCTTAGCGGCTTTGACTACGGCATCGACATCCAAGGGCTTAATGGTATGCATATCCAGCACGCGCACACTCACGCCTTCTTTGGCCAATTCATCGGCGGCGGCAACGGCTTCGTGCACCATCAGACCGCAGGCGATGATGGTCAGGTCCTTGCCCTCACGCAGTTGTTTGGCTTTGCCGATCTCAAAGGTTTCGTCTTCAGCGTAGAGGTCGGGAGTGGCCAGACGGCAGAGTCGGGTATAGGTGGGACCGTCGACCTTGGTGACGGCCTTGATCAGAGCGCGGGTCTGCACGCCGTCGCAGGGGTTAACGATGGTCATGCCCGGAATGGTGCGCATGAGCGCGATATCTTCACAGCACTGATGGGTGGCACCGTCTTCACCGACCGAGATGCCGGCATGGGTGGCGGCGATATTGACGGGCAGGTGGGGATAGCCGATGGCGTTGCGAACCTGCTCATAGGCGCGACCGGCGGCGAACATGGCGAAGGTGGAGCAGAAGACG
>CALBKB010000144.1 GCA_937892635.1 uncultured Clostridia bacterium | reverse complement strand
GCTCGACTTCTCCCGCCTCCAATCGGGTCGCCTGCGCCTGCGCTTTGAACCGGTCGACCTCTACGCCGAAATCACTCAGGTCACCCTCATCATGCGCGAACACGCCGCCAAGGCCGGCATCGAGATCCTCTTCGACCTGCCCGAGGACGCCAACACCGTCATCAACGCCGACGCCGACCGCCTCAATCAGGTCTTCATCAATATTATGGATAACGCCATCAAACACTCCGAGCCCGGCTCCCACATCCGCATCTACGTCACCGAGGACGAAACCTGCGCCCGCATCTTCGTCGAGGACGAGGGCGAGGGCATCCACGAGGACGACCTGCCCAAAATTAAGGAACGCTTCTATAAAGGCGTCTCCTCCAAACGCGGCACCGGTCTGGGTCTGGCCGTGGCCGACGAAATTATGCACCTGCACGGCGGCGACCTCTTTATCGATTCCCAACTCGGCGAAGGGACCAAAGTCACCCTCGTCCTTCCTAAGGAGAAACTATCATGAATCATCCCTCCTCCTGCCCCCATCGCACCTCCATCGGCGGCCAAGCCATTATGGAAGGTGTCATGATGCGCGGCCCCCGCAAAACGGTCATCGCCGTGCGTAACCCGCAGGGCGAAATCGTCCTCGAATCCCTGCCATCCAAGGACAATTTCCAAAAACTAAGAAAAATTCCTATCATTCGGGGCATCTTCAATTTCATCACCTCGCTCACCGTTGGCTTTGCCGCCATCGAGCGCAGCGCCGAAATTGCCCTGACCGAGGAAGAGCAACAGCCCGATAAGCTCGATCAATGGCTGCTCGACCACTTCGGCGACAAGGGCACCAAGGTCGTCACCGCCGTCACCATGGTCATCGGCGTGCTGCTGGCGCTGGGTCTGTTTCTCTTTTTGCCCTATGCCGTCGTGTCGGGGCTCGAAGCGCTGACCGGCTGGCAAAGCGGCGTTTGGTTTAACCTCATCGAAGGGCTGGTGCGCATCCTCATCTTCCTGCTCTACGTGGTGCTGGTGCGCCAAATGAAGGAGATCAAGCGCCTGTTCGGCTACCACGGCGCCGAGCACAAAGCCATTCATTGCTACGAACAGGGCGAAGACCTGACGGTCGAGAAGGCACGCCAGTATACCACCCTGCATAAGCGCTGCGGCACCAATTTTTTGGTCATCGTCATGATCGTGTCCATCTTCATCTTCTCCTTTATCCATTTTGACCAACCACTCTTACGCCTGGCCGCCCGCCTGCTGCTGTTGCCGCTGGTCGCCGGCGTTTCCTATGAGTTTATCAAACTCTTCGGTCGCTTCGATAATACGCTGACCACCGTTCTCTCCTTCCCCGGGCTCATGCTCCAAAAATTAACCACCGCTCCCCCCACCGACGATCAGCTTGAGGTGGCCATCGCCTCCCTCCAAGCCGTCATTCCCGAAAACAAGGACGAAGACCGATGGTAAACCGCCTCAAAGCCGCCGGCATCGAGGACGCTCACCTCATCGCCGCCTTCCTCCAACAAGAGGGAAAACTCGACCAGGCGCACGTTGACCGCATCCTCAGCGGCGAACCCATCCAATACCTGCTCGACGAATGGGAATTCTTCGGGTTGCCCATGGCCATGCGCCCCGGCGTCCTCATCGCCCGCCCCGATACCGAAATCCTCGTGGAGGCGGCCATCGACTTTCTAAAAACAAGAACAGATCCTGTTTTTGCCGATTTAGGCTGCGGCAGCGGTGCTATTACCCTGGCGGTCATGAAGCATACGGGCGCGCGGGGCATCGCCGTGGATAAAAACCCGTTGGCGGTAGCGCTGACGCGGGAGAACGCCGCGCGTAACGGGCTGAGCCCCACGGTGGTGGAGGCCGACCTGCTGGGCTATGAAACACACCTGCCGCCGTTGGACGCCGTCCTCTCCAATCCGCCCTATTTGGACCAAAAGGAGATGGGCGAACTGTCGGTGCAGGTACAGCGAGAGCCGTCATCGGCGCTCTACGGCGGCGAGGACGGGCTGGACTTTTACCGCGCCATCCTGCCCCGCTATCGCAGCTGTCTGAAAGAGGGCGGCGCGCTGATGCTGGAGATCGGTCATCGGCAAGGGCAAGCGGTGGCCGCCCTATGCCGCGAGCAGGGCTATCACGAGATTGAAATACGCAAGGACTACGGCGGCAACGACCGCGTTGTCCTGTGTCGGAGGTAAGTATGAAGGAAGAATTTTCAAAACGTCTGTGCCTGCTCCGCAAGGAGCGCGGCATCACCCAAAAGCAGGCGGCGCAGGATCTGGGCATCTCCCAAGCCCTGCTCAGCCACTACGAAAAGGGGATTCGCGAATGTGGGCTCGACTTTGTCAGACGGGTGTGCACCTATTATCAGGTGTCGGCCGACTATCTGCTGGGGCTCTCGCCGCTGATGGGCGGACAAAAGATCACCTCCGACCTGCCCGATCCGTCCACCGAACCGACCGCCAACACCGGCGACCTGACGCTGGGGCTGGGACGGCGCATCGTCTTTAACGGGCTCGACCTGCTCTACACCGCCGCCGGCAAAACCAACCGCGATTTTGTGCGGGCGCTCACCAATTATATGTATGTAAGCGTCTATAAGGCCTTCCGCACCCTCTATCAGGCCAACGCCCGCAACAACGATAATCTCTTTATGGTCGACGCCGCCCGCGCCCCCTTCTATACCGAGGCGGCGCTGAGCGAGCAGACGGCACAGATGACGGCCGCCCTGCAAGCAGGCGACGTGCCCGAGCTGGGTCAGAACCACATCGAGCAGGACTATCCGCACCGCGCCGGCGGTCTGCTCAATTTAATAAAAAATGCAGAAAATTTAATCAAACGCTGAATAAATCAAAAAATACCTCTCACACTACTTGTGGGAGGTATTCTTTTATGATACTTGACAGAATTGCCTTGATCCTCGCCATCGTCGGCGGGCTCAACTGGGGTAGCATCGGCATTTTCAATTTTGATTTTGTCCAAGCCATCCTCGGCCAGAACTCGATGCTCTCGCGCATCGTCTTCACCTTGGTCGGTCTGGCGGCTGTCTGGAGCATCTCTTTGCTCTTCCGCCAAAGAAACGAAATTACAGAATAACCGACCCATAAACCGCAGACGCATGTCTGCGGTTTGTGTTTTGCATATTTTTTCCTGTTTGCGTCAATGCTATCTATAACCAACCAACAGGAGCCTGTCTATGAAAGCCATCATCCTTGCCGGCGGCAAAGGCACCCGCTTACAGCCTTTGACCCCCACCATTCCCAAACCCCTCGTTCCCGTCTGCGGCCGCCCCGTGCTGGGCTACGCCCTCGACGCCCTCTACCGCGCCGGTGTGCGCGACTGCGCCGTCACCCTGCGCCCCGACGACCCCGAAACGGCCGCCTTCGTCGGCGCGGCGCCCATGCCCGTGCGGGTGATCACCGAGCCGACCCCGCGCGGCACGGCAGGCAGTCTGACCGCCCTGTCTTCCTTTATCGACGAGACCACCCTCATTCTGCCGGCCGACGTCCTCTTCGATTTTAACCTTAACGCCGCCCTCGCCTTCCATCGCGACCGCCGCGCCGAGGCCACCTTGCTGCTCACCCGCGTCGATGCCCCCACCGACTACGGTCTCACCCGCACCGACGCCACCGGCCGCGTCCTCGCCTTTTGCGAAAAACCCGACTGGTCGCAGGTCATCACCGACACCGTCTCCACCGGTCTGTACCTCATCGAGCCCTCGGCCTGTCAGCGCATCCCCCTCGACCGCCCCTGCGACTTCGGTCACGACCTCTTTCCCGCCATGCTCCGAGACGGCGCCGCCCTGTACGCCACCGTCGCCGACGGCTATTGGTGCGATATCGGCACCATCCCCTCGCTGCTGCGCGCCACCCGCGACCTGCTCGACGGCAAACACAGCGGCTTTACCCCGCCTCAACCCCCCGACCTGCCCGCCGTGCGCATCCTGCCGCCCGTCCTGCTGGGCCGCGGCCTGAGCCTCTCCACCGGTTGCAGCATCGGCCCCTATACCGTGCTGGGCGACGGCTGCTGCATCGAACAGGCGGTCGAACTCAACGGCTGCGTGCTGGGCAAAAACTGCCACGTCGGCGTCGGCGCCCGCGCCCACGACCTCATCTGCCTGGACGACGTGCGCCTGCCCCAAGAGGCTCGCCCCGCCCCCTTCACCGCTCTCACGCCCGAACTGGCCGCCACCACCCGCACCCTCGAGGTGCCGCAGGGTCGCGCCCATGCCATGGCCAAACTCTGCGAATGCGGTCAGGCCCTGCCCGACGTCGACGGTCTCACCTTCTCCCATGAGCAGGCCACCGCCCGCGTGCGCCCCGACTCCAGCCCCAACCGCCTGCTCCTGCGCGCCACCGCCCCTTCCCTCGAGGCGGCCGAGGAACTCTGCGCCGCCATCTCCGCGCTCCTGCGTGCCGATTGACACCGCGACCCTTTTGTGATATACTACCTATACTTGTATTGTTCGTGATTTTTTCAAAAACTACCGCAAAACAAGGTCTGGCTGTCGCGTCAGGCTTACTTTCATTGTATAAAAAGGAGAATTATCTTGTCAGAAAAAACTAAGAAACATTACTATACTCCCCGCAAACCCGCGCGCCCCAAGAAGCCGCACAGCAAGTTGCGCATTGTGCCGCTGGGCGGCTTGGGCGAGGTCGGCAAAAACATGACGGCCATCGAATATGAGCAGGACGTCATTCTCATTGATTGCGGCATGACCTTCCCCGATGAGGACATGTACGGCATCGACTACGTCATTCCCGATATTACCTATCTCAAAACCTGCGGCAAGAACATTTTGGGCATCTTCCTCACCCACGGACACGAGGACCATATCGGCGCGCTGCCCTACGTGCTGCGGGAACTCAACGTGCCCGTCTACGGCACCAAGATGACGCTGGGCATCGTGCGTGGCAAGCTGCGCGAGCACCGTCTGGATAAAACGGCCATGCTCATGGAGATCGCCGCCGGCGATACCGTCAAACGCGCCCCCTTCTCGGTCGAGGCCATTCGGGTCAACCACTCGATTGCCGACGCCGTAGCCTACGCCATTCACACCCCTGTCGGCGTGCTGGTGCACACCGGCGACTTTAAGATCGACACTACCCCCATCATGGGCGAGCCCATCGACCTGACCCGTCTGGGCGAACTGGGTCGCAAGGGCGTTTTGTGCCTGATGAGCGATTCGACCAACGCCGAGCGAGAAGGCTCCACCGCCTCCGAGCGCAGCGTCGGCAATTCCTTTGAACAGATCTTTTCCCAGAAATCCAACCGCGACCGCCGCATCATCGTCGCCACCTTCGCCTCCAACGTCTCGCGCGTCCAGCAGGTCATCAACGCCGCTGTCCACGCCGGTCGTAAGGTCGCCGTGTCGGGGCGCAGCATGCTCAACGTGCTCAGCGTCGCGCAGGAGCTGGGCTACATGGTCATTCCCGAGGGCACCCTCGTCGATCTCGACCGCATCAATCAATTCCCGCCCGAGCAGATGTGCCTGATCACCACCGGCAGCCAGGGCGAGCCGCTCAGCGCCCTCTATCGCATGGCCTATTCCGACCATAAAATCGTCGAAATCGGCCCCAAGGACACCGTCATTCTCTCGGCCTCGGCCATTCCGGGCAACGAAAAATCGGTCTCGCGCGTCATCAACGAGCTGCTCAAATCGGGCGCCGAGGTGGTGCACGGTCACGACGAGCACGTTCACGTGTCGGGTCACGCCTGCCGCGCCGAGCTGTCGATGATCCTGGCGCTGCTGCGCCCCAAATACTTCCTGCCCTTCCACGGCGAGTACCGCCAGCAAAAACGCCACGCCGAGCTAGCCGCCTTCGTCGGCGTCGCGCCTTATCATATCCACATTCTCGAAAACGGTCAAGTCTTCGAGTTCGACAAATCTTCGGCCAAGGTGGTCGACCACGTGCCCGCCGGCCGCGTGCTGGTTGACGGTCTGGGCGTGGGCGACGTGGGCAATATCGTCCTGCGCGACCGCCGCCATCTGGCGCAGGAAGGCCTCATCACCATCGTCATGATCTTCGATTCCCAGACGGGTCACCTCGTCTCCGGCCCCGATATCATCTCCCGCGGCTTCGTCTATGTGCGCGAAGCGGGCGACCTGATGGATCAGGCCAAGGCCGTGGCCATGCGCGTGGTCGAAAACTGCGAACAGCGCCGCGTCAAAGACTGGCAGCTGATCAAAACCCGTGTCAAGGACGCGGTGGGCAAATACATCTTCGAAACCACCAAGCGCAACCCCATGATCCTGCCTGTTATTATGGACGTATAAAGGCAAAGAAACCGTCACCTTTCGCGGGAATTTGCCGCACATCAAAGAGCAATCTTGACGATTGCTCTTTTTTTCGATATAATAGATGCAGTCTATATGAGGTGAAACACCATGGTTGAATATGATGATATTAAAATGCAGTTGTCGGCCCTCGCCCCCAAGCTCGAGGAGCTGACCCGCGCGCTGGATCTCAACGCGTTAAGCGCCGAAATCGACGCCCTCGAAGAGCAAAGCGCCGCCGACGGTTTCTGGAACGACGCCGCCAACTCCTCGAAGGTCCTGCAAAAGCTCAGCTCGCTCAAAAATAAGAAAGCCACCCTCCAGTCCCTCATCGGTCGCTTTGAGGACGCCCAAACCCTCATCGAAATGGCCGAGGAAATGGAGGATGCCACCTTGGTCGACGA
>CALBKB010000143.1 GCA_937892635.1 uncultured Clostridia bacterium | reverse complement strand
CAATAAAGAGGACGACCATGACCGGCACGATCTTCTCGGCCACGTTGGCAATGCGTTTGAGACCACCCAGCACGATCAGCGCCGTGAGCAGCATAATGACCACGCCGATGATGACGTTATACAGCGATACCCCCTCAAACACCGAAATGCCCGAAAGCGCCGGAATATCGAAGGCGGTGGCTACGTTGGCCACGATCTTGTTGACCTGTCCCATGCTGCCGATACCGAAGGAAGCGAGCATGGTGAAGATGGCAAAGAGTCCGGCCAGTACCTTACCGAGGACGCGGCAGCCCTTCTTGGCGCCCAGACCGTCTTTGAGATAGTACATGGCGCCGCCCGACCATTCGCCGTTGGCGTTCTTGCGGCGGAAATACATGCCCAGCACGTTTTCCGAATAGTTGGTCATCATGCCCAGGAAAGCGGCCACCCACATCCAGAACACGGCACCCGCACCGCCGATGCAGATGGCGGCGGCCACGCCGGCGATGTTACCGGTACCGACCGTGGCGGCCAGCGCCGTGCACAACGCCTGGAAGGGCGAAATGGAGGCCTTGTCCTGGGAATGTTTAATAACATCCTTCTTAAAGAGAGAGCCGATGGTGTTTTTCCACCAATGCCGCAGATGCGAAATCTGGAAGACCTTGGTGACCAGCGTCATCAACAGCCCCGTACCGATCAGCAAAATCAGCCCGGGCAGCCCCCAGACAACGCCGTTGACCGCATTGTTGACATTTGTAATTTGTTCTAACATAATATCCTCCTTCGAGATATGGAATACAAAACGACCGCAGGGCAAACCAACACCCCGCGGTCGTACGCGTATTTGTGTTACTTTGTCCTTTCGCCTGAGAGATTACCCGCTTTGATCGGGTTTGCCCCTTCGGCACCTGCTCGAGGCAGGATTCTCCAAAGTTCCGTCCGGTCACAGTCCGTTTGTTCTGCCACCATCATACGGCGCTATGAAATTATGTGAGTGATTATACACCCTTTTTCGACAAAATGCAACCCTTATTTTACAATTCTTACTCTTTTTATTCCGTAATAGGCAAAGGCCGCCGCTGCCGCCTCGTCAATCACCTCGCCGCATACCAAAATCGGGATGGCAGGCGGGCAAAAAACGCTCGGCTGCGCCAGCACCTTACCCACCGCCGCGCCGATGGGTACCGACTCGGACGGCGCCAGCATGGCTTGGCGCAGGCTCATCATCCGCCGTGCGCGTACGGGCAGGGGCGGGGCTTGGGTGATGGGCTCGCGGGCCGGCAGGTCAAGCGCCTTGGCCAACCCCGACAGGTCCTGCTCGGGCGCCGGCATGAGCACCAGATAATCGGGATCGGCAAATTCGCACTCCAACCCCGCTTGGCGCAGGATGTCGGCCAGCTCCAACCCCGTATAGCCTCTTGACTTGGGCGCTAAGGTGATCTTCATCGGCTCATCGCCCACCCGCGCAAAGGGTTGATCCAGGACGAGAGGACGGGGCCGAAACTGCGCCAAATAGGCATTGGCGGCGTCAAGCGATTGTAGAATCAAATAGGAGGGACTGGTCGATCCGAACAGCGCCAAAGCCTCCTTGACGCCGTCGCGCTCGCGGGTGTGCAGATAGGCGCCGCCCGTCAGCACGGGCAGGGTCTTGTGCGCGCTGTCACAGCACAGGTCGGCCCCCAGATCCATCGGATGCCGCGACGGGTCGAGAAAGCGCAGATAGGCGCCGTGGGCGTTGTCCACCAACAGTTTGACGCCCACCGCATGACACCGCCGCGCCATCGCCGCGATATCGGCGATATTTCCCAGGTAATCGGGCGAGGTCAGATAGACGGCGGCGTAGTCGGCGGTGATCACCGTGTCCTCCTCCAGCCAGTCGACCTCCAGATCCAACAGGGCCGCCGCCGACAAAAAGGCGGTGTGGCAATTGCGGGCGGCGAGGATGCGCCGCTTGTGCCGCGTGGCCAGATAGAGCATGGCGCGA
This sequence comes from uncultured Clostridia bacterium, assembly GCA_937892635.1. Taxonomy (GTDB): domain Bacteria; phylum Bacillota; class Clostridia; order Oscillospirales; family UMGS1783; genus CAKSHC01. The sequence goes on along the minus strand of CALBKB010000143.1, from coordinate 4,857 downwards.
ATGCAATGGCTCGACCCCTCGGTCGAATAAAAGGTGGGACAGCCGAAGAGGGAAGAGGCGTTGGCCTCGCTCTCGGCAATGATCCCCTGCGCGGTGTAGAGGCTGTCTGCCCCTGCCACCTCGGTAATATCGTATCCTTCGCACCCCAACGGTCCTACTCCCTTATGCCCCGGCATGTGCAGTCGGGTTTTGGCGTAGGCGCGTACAAAATCACAAATGGGCGTTCTCATGCCTGCAAATTCCTCGCCACCGCCACCATAATGGCGCACTCCATGCGTTTGCGGAAGAGCCGACAGCCCGGCTCGTAAATGCCCTTGATGTCGCCCGTGGCATGGTAGGCGTTGGCGGCACAGCCGCCCGAGCAGTAGAGTTTGGCCCAGCAATCCTTGCAGTCGGGACGGGCGTAAACGTTGCAATCGCGAAACTCGTCCTGCTTTTTGGTGTTGGTCACACCCTGCCAGATGTCGCCCAGCTTGAAGGCCTCATCCCCCACGAACTGATGGCAGGGATAGAGGTCGCCCTGCGGGGTAACGGCCATGTACTCGGTGCCCGAGCCACAGCCCGAAATGCGCTTGTAGATGCAGGGTCCGCCCTGCAGATCGATCATGTAATGGTAGAAGGTGAAGGGGTCGCCCTCACCGTCTTTTCGGAGCATCAGCGCGGCCAGCTCCTCGTATTGCTGCATCACCACCGCCAGATCCTCCTCGGTCAGCGCCGCCGCGTCCTCGGGCGCGCACACCACCGGCTCCATGCTCAGCTCGCGAAAGCCCAGATCGAGCATGGTTTGCACGTCCTTGAGAAAATCGGGGTTGCGATGGGTGAAGGTGCCGCGCATATAGTAGTTCTTGCCGCCGCGCGCCTTGACCAGCTCTTGGAACTTGGGCACGATCCGCTCAAAGGAGCCGTTGCCGGCGTAGTCAACGCGGTAGCCGTCGTGAATCTCCTTACGTCCGTCGAGCGACAAGACGACGTTGCTCATCTCGCGATTGGCAAACGCGATAACGTCGGGGTCAATGAGCAGACCGTTGGGGGTCAGGGTGAAACGGAAATTTTTATGCTTCTCTTTTTCTATGCTTCGGGCATAGGCCACCAGGTCCTTGACCACCTGAAAATTCATCAGCGGCTCGCCGCCGAAAAAGTCGACTTCCAAATTGCGCCGCGTCCCCGAATGTTCCACGAGAAAATCGAGTGGCCGCTTGCCCACCTCGAAGGACATGACCGCCCGCTCGCCGTGGTAGTTGCCCTGCGCGGCAAAGCAGTAGGCGCAGTTGAGGTTGCAGGTGTGCGCCACGTGCAGGCACAGCGCCTTGACCACCCCCGCCGTCTTGGCCTTGAGGGTCGCCGCCTTATCTTCAAAGGTGTCGGGCGTGAACAGCTGCCCTGCCGCCGCCAGCGCCGCGATCTCGTCGTAGCACTCGCCGCCGTCGGGCCAATCGGCCAAAATCGCCTCGCGGCTTTCCTTCTCGAAACGGCCGATCATGTCATAGGCCATCTCGTCCACCGCGTGCACGCCGCCCGAGCAGGTGTCGATAATAATGTTGTATCCGTTTAATGTATATTGGTGAACCATGCTATCCTCACAGTAAAAATGCCGCCCGCAGGCGGCATTTTCTTATTCGTTGTCCTTCTTTTCGCAAGCCTGATTGGCAATGCCGCAGGAAGTCTTGCAGGCCGACTGGCAAGAGGTCTGGCACTCGCCGCAGCCGCCGTTTTTAGCGCTCTCGCAGAGATTGCGGGTCGCCATGGTCTGAATATGCTTCATGGTATCTTCCTCCCTCGAATATTCTTGTTTCTATTATATGAAACTTGTCACATAAAGTCAAGCCAAAATATATTGCCGCGCCTGTTGCAGGCAGTCAAATTGCCCGTCGGCGATCATCTGCGCCATCAGGTTGCCCATCGCCGTGCCCTCGGTCGGTCCCGCCGTCACCGGCAGCCCCGTCGCCTCCTCGGTCAGACGGTTGAGGTAGCGGTCGTTGGCGCCGCCGCCCACAATGTTCATGGCGGTAAACTTGCGCCCCACCAGCACTTCCAGATCGGCCACCGCCACCTTGTAGCAGTGGGCCAGCGAGCGGTAGATGATGCGGGCCAGATCGTTGCGGTTTTGCGGCACCGCCAGCCCGTGCTCACGGCAATAGTCCGTAATGGCATCACGCATGCTGTCGGGCGCCATAAAGGCGTCATCGTTGACGTCAACGATACTCTCTATGCTCGATTCCTGCGCCCAACGCGCCGGTGCCGTAAAGTCTTTTTCGTTCTCCTCCTTGCGCAGGTTCTGCAACATCCACATGCCCATGATGTTTTTGAGCAGACGGATCGAGCCGTAACCGCCCTCGTTGGTGAATCCCGCCTCACGCGCCGCCGCGTTGGTAATGGGCGTCGGATTTTCCAAGCCCAGCAGGCTCCATGTGCCCGACGAGAGATAGACACTGTTTTGGTCTTTGGCCGGCACCGCCATGTAGGCACTGCCCGTATCGTGGGTGGCAGGAAGCACCACCGTGCAGTCAAACCCGATGCTCTCCCGCGCCTGTGCGGTAAAGGAGCCCAGCCGACTGCCGGGCGGCAACGGCTTTTCTTTGAATAAGGAAAGAGGCAACCCCAACTTGCCGATCAGCTCGCGGTCCCAGTCGCCCGTCGCCGCCGCCAACAGCCCCGAGGTCGAGGCAATGGTATACTCGTGCGCCGCCACGCCGCACAGCAGATAGCTCAAATAGCAGGGCATGAACAGCAACGTATCCGCCTGCCCCACCTCCTCGGCCATCAACTGATAGAGGGTGTTGTAGGGCTGATAACTGATGCCGGTGCGCTCATACATGGTGGCTTCCTCTATGATGGCGTTGGCCTTCTCGCGCATGCCCTCGGTACGGTCGTCACGGTAGTGATATCCGCCGCCGCAAACCTTGCCCTCTTGGAGCAGAACGTAGTCTACCCCCCAGGTGTCAATGCCCACGCTCACCGGAATCTTGCCCGCCGCCTTGCAGGCGCGCAGCCCTTCAAACAGGTGAAATGCCAAGGCATCCAAATCCCATTTCAAATGCCCGTCGACCGTCACCGACCCGTTGGGGAAACGGTAAACTTCCTGCATGCGGATCTGTCCGTCTTCCACCCAGCCGAGTATGTGCCGCCCCGACGAAGCGCCGATATCAATTGCACAATAATAGGTCATAACCATACTCCCTTGCTTGCCTTTTGTCCTATCATATCATACAATCTCTCAAAATAAAATCCCATTTTATAAAAATTCCCAACTTTCCACCGTTCGACAATTTTCGATAGACTATATTTCGTATACTTGTAATCCAAGGAGGGTAAAACGATGAAGGAAAGGGACATTATAAAACAGATCGCACAACAGGAAGGCGTTTCTCCCAAGCAGGTCAAGCAGGAGATGCTTGCCGCCTTGCGCTCGGCAGGCCTGGCTTGCTCGGTCGACGAATTTATTGAATTCGCCCTGCTCTTGGCTCAAAAAGGACGAAATATCGTATAATCGTATAATATATAGTCCATAAACTCCTGACCAACTGTATACAATGGATGCGTTAGGAGTGATGGCATGAAGGTTACCCAAGCGGTCAAGAGGCGGCTGGAAGAGCTGTGTTATCAAAGAGATATCAACTTTTGCCGATTAGCGACGCTGTCCGGCGTACCCTACACGACGGTAAAGTCGATTTTTTACGATCAGAGCAAAAATCCGGGGATTGCCACCATCAAGAAACTGTGTGATGGGTTGGAAATCACCCTCGCCGACTTTTTTGACACCGACGAATTTCGCAAGTTAGAGCAAGAGATCCAATAAAAAATCCACCCGATCGGGTGGATTTTTTCGTTTAGAATTCGCAGTTGTTCGGGGTGCGGGGGTAGGGGATGACGTCGCGGATGTTATCCACGCCCGTGAGGTAGATGAGCAGACGCTCAAAGCCCATGCCGAAGCCGGCGTGCTTGCAGCCGCCGTACTTACGCAGCTTGATATACCAGTCCATATCGCCGGCCGAAATACCCATCTGCGCGATGCGGTCTTCCAGCAGGTCGATGCGCTCCTCGCGCTGAGAACCGCCCATCAATTCGCCGGCACCCGGCACCAGCAGGTCAACCGCCGCCACCGTCTTGCCGTCGTCGTTTTGACGCATGTAGAAGGCCTTGATATCCTTGGGCCAGTCGTAGACGAAGACGGGCGACTTGCAGTAGACCTCAGTGAGGTATTTCTCATGCTCTTTGGCCAGATCCTCGCCGTGCTTGGGTGTAAACTCAAAGTCGATGCCCGACGCCAGCAGCGCGTCAATGGCCTGCTCGTGCGAGAGGCGCGCGGCGTGGGACGCCATGAAGGCGTTTAACTTATCCAGCAAGCCGCCTCCCGTGTATTTGTCCAGGAAGGCCAGCTCGGTGGGGCAGGTGTCGAGCACGTAGCCGATGACCGATTTGAGGAAGTCCTCTTCCAGATCCATCAGTCCGTCCAGATCCATAAAGGCCACCTCGGGCTCGATCATCCAGAACTCGGCCGCGTGGGTCTTGGTGTTGGAGTTCTCGGCGCGGAAGGTAGGGCCGAAGGTGTAAATCTTCTTAAAGGCCAGCGCAAAGGTTTCGCCCTCCAGCTGTCCGGTTACGGCCAGCGAGGTCTGCTTGCCGAAAAAGTCGCGTGAAAAATCGGGCTCGCCCTTGACCTTGGCCATGTCCAGCGTGGTCACGGTAAAGGTGTTGCCCGCACCCTCCGCGTCGTTCCCGGTGATCAGGGGCGTGTGTACGTATACGTATCCCCGGTCCTGGAAGTAGGTGTGTATGGCCATCGCCGCCACGCTCCGCACCCGGAATACGGCCTGGAAAAGCCGTGTCCGCGGCCGCAGATACGCGATCTCCCGCAGA
>CALBKB010000142.1 GCA_937892635.1 uncultured Clostridia bacterium | reverse complement strand
ATTAAATAATAATAAAATCCAGGCAGACAATGTTGCCGGGGCTGAGGATACTAATGATGTAAAAGAAGAGGAAGGACCGCTTGGCGGCTGCTTTGATATTCTGCTGGATGATGATCGTTTTGGCGAAGACAGTTGGGAAAAGGCGGAGAGTAAAATGCAGCGTGAGGTGTATTTATGCGCCTTAAACAAAGCAAAGTTGGCGCCAAACGATATTGATTATATTTTTGCCGGTGATCTACTCAATCAGTGTATCGGTAGCAGTTTTGGTTTGCGGGAAAGCGGACGGGCTTATTTTGGACTGTACGGTGCCTGCTCGACCATGGCCGAATCATTAATGTTGGCCAGCTTTTTGGTGTCCGGCGGTTTTGCTGAGCACGCGGCGGCTATCACTTCGTCTCATTTTGCCACGGCTGAGCGCCAGTTTCGCAATCCGTTGGAATACGGCGGCCAGCGCACACCGTCGGCACAGTGGACGGCAACGGCGGCCGGATGTGCTATCGTATCCTCGCAGACGCAGCAGGGGCAACCGCAGGTGGTGGCCTTGACGGCGGGGCGGATTGTGGATCTTGGCATTAAGGACGCCAACAATATGGGAGCGGCCATGGCACCCGCGGCGGCTGATACGCTGCAGCATTTTTTTGAGGATACGAAGACTAAGCCGCAGGATTATGATCTGATTATAACAGGCGATTTGGGTATGGTCGGGCACGATATCTTAGTGGATCTGATGGGGCGCAACGGGTTTTGTCTGGGAGAGAATTATGTTGATTGCGGTCTATTGATTTATGACAGAGAGCGTCAAGACGTGCATGCCGGCGGATCGGGGTGCGGATGCAGTGCGAGTGTATTGTGTGGGCATATTTTGCCGCAGATGCAAAAGGGGATCTATAACAATATACTTTTTTGTGCCACCGGTGCGTTGATGAGCACGACAAGCTCACAGCAAGGGGAGAGTATCCCGGGTATCTGTCACTTGATTCACATGGTGAGAGGGGAATAAAATGGAGTTTTTTCGAGCCTTTTTAACGGGCGGGATCTTATGCGTGATCGCTCAGCTGTTGATTGATTTTACAAAACTGACACCGGCGCGTATCCTGGTATCCTACGTGGTGGCAGGGGTGGCACTAACGGCGATTGGTGTGTATGATAAAATCGTAGCCTTTGGTGGAGCGGGCGCTACGGTTCCGTTGACCGGATTTGGGTATGTGTTGGCCAACGGCGTCAAACAGGCGGTCAATACCCAAGGTATACTCGGTGTTATTACCGGCGGATTGACGGCGGCTGCAGCAGGGATAACGGTTGTTGTTGTTTTTGGGTATTTGTGTGCCTTGATTTTCAAATCTTCGGGAAAATAATTGAAGAGTAGAAAAACATGTGGTATACTGTTAAAAAAATCTGAGGAGTTTCGTTCATGATAACAGTTGGAATGAAAGCATTACAAAAAGAAACGGTAGAACCTAAGAATACAGCGGAAATGCTGGGTAGCGGTGGACTGGAAGTCTATGCAACCCCCGCCATGCTGCTTTTGATGGAGAAGACTTGCTACCTGTGCGTGCAGGATTCGTTGGAAACGGGGCAATCGACGGTTGGCACGGCTGTGTCGATTACCCATGAAAGTGCAACACCGCAGGGTTGTCACGTCATCTGCACCTGCGAGTTGACCGCCATCAACGGTCGTGAGCTTACCTTTGCTGTCGAGTGTCGTGACGAAGCAGGCGTGATCGGACGCGGCGAGCATAAACGCTTTATTATTGACGTGGCACGTTTTATGGAACGGGTTTCGCGCAAGAAAAATAATGTGTAATTTCTGTGGCATTTTTCTTTTTATTGTGTTATAATATAAGATAACATATTTTAGGAGGAGTGCAATGAGTTACATAGAAGCAATCATCCTTGGCCTTGTGCAGGGTCTTTGTGAATTTCTTCCCGTTTCCAGTTCGGGACATTTGGCAATTTTTCAAAATATATTCGGCTTATCCGAAAGTGCATCAGAAAATGCGCTGGTCGTCGTATTGTTGCATTTGGCCACATTGGTAGCGGTCGTCGTGGCCTTTCGTCAACGCATCTGGGGATTGATCTGTGCCTTCTTCTCGTTGATAAAGTCAATCTTTACCGGAAAATTTTCTTGGAAGACGGCAGCTGTGAATGAACGCATGCTGCTGTTAATGATTGTGGCAACCTTGCCGCTGCTTGCTTTTGTTGTTATCTCCGATCAGATCGAGGCCTTGTTCTCGTCGTTGCTGCTTGTTGGTATTGCCTTGATGGTAACTGCTGTTCTGTTGAGTTTAGCCGATTATGTGACGCGCAAATATGCCAAACAGGGCAAGATCGGTAAAGGTGCCGATGAGATGACGGTTAAGGATTCGATCGTTGTCGGTTTGTTTCAGTGTGTGGCGCTGGTCCCCGGTATTTCTCGATCGGGCTCTACCATTACCGGCGGTTTGCTCAGCGGACTGAGTCGTCAACACGCGGTGGAGTTCTCCTTCATTATGTCGATTCCTGCCGTGCTCGGCAGTGCCATACTCAAAACCAAAGATGCCATAGAATTGTTGCCTCACGTAGAGATCGGTCCTTATCTGGTAGGGATGGTAGTGGCGGCTGTTTCGGGTTATTTGGCAATTAAATTGGTTGAATTAGTGGTGAAAAAAGATAAGTTCGGCGCTTTTGCCTATTATTGTGCGGCGGCCGGCATCTTTGCCATCATCTATCATGTCATAACAAAATAAAGGATGGGTTTTCATGGCTGCAAAGAAGAAAACATCGCAGACAAAGCGGACGCGCCGCAGTCAAAAATCGAATAACGGACGATTGATCGGGCTCTGGAGTCTGATCCTGGTGTCGGTGCTGATGTTGCTGTCGCTCTTTGGTGCGGTTGGCGAATTTGGCGTTTTGCTCACGATGTTGATGAAGGGTTTGCTGGGTGTGGGTGCCTATCTGTTACCGATCTATCTGTTGATATCGGCTATCTGCAAGTTGGTGGTCGGTAGCGATAAAAAGGTAGGGATACGTATTTGGTTGTTTGCGATAGCCTTGATCCTGCTCTCGGCCTTTGTACATATTTTTACGAATCAGGCCGGCATTTATGAAGTGGATCTGCTCTTTACCAATGCCCAGACACAGATATCGGGCGGCGTGATCGGCGGATTGCTTGCGTATTTACCCTATCGCTATCTGTCGGTTGTCGGCGCGACCTTAGTTTTGGGGTTTGTGTTGGTGCTGTCTCTGATCGGTTCGGTGGGCTTTGCTTTTGCGTGGATCAAAGAAAAGTTGTTCCCGTACACGGCAGAGGAGATTACCGATTCGGTAAAGGAGGCGTTGCCTCATCTGTCTGGTCAAGAGGCGCGCCTAACTAAAAAGGATGCCGGAAAAACCGCGGCGGAGGATGCCTTTGCCGATGTTGCTGAAATTGAAGATACCGGTAAGCGACGTCGCGGTGATCAGTTGAATGTTCCGGTCAATGTGCGCGAGGATGCACCGAAGATTGATGCCGAGAAGGTGATGAAGGCGCTTGATCGGGACGAGCCCACCATTGAGTCGGTTGTTCCGCATGTTACGGCTGATGAGCGCATTGAGGCTGATAAGAAACTGACCGAAAAGGCGATTGCGCAGATGGATCAGCAGTTAACGGCCGAAATGGCGCAGCAGGACAAGCAGGAAGATTTGTATGCCAATTATGTATTACCGGAACTGTCCCTATTAAAACCGGAAAGCAAGGATGCCAACCGTGTTAACGAAGTGGAATTGCGCGCTACGGCGCGTAAGCTGGTGGAAACCTTAGCCAGTTTCAATGTTGAGGCTAAGGTGGTAAATATCAGTCGCGGTCCGTCGGTCACCCGTTATGAACTTACCCCCGGTAAAGGTGTTCGCATCAGTAAGTTTAATACGTTGTCGGATGACCTGGCCTTGGCTCTGAAGGCGGCTAATGTACGTATCGAGGCGCCCATTCCCGGTAAGGGTACCATTGGTGTTGAGGTGGCTAACAAAGAAACCTCGCCCATCAGTATTCGCCGTATGCTTTCCACCTCCGATTTCCGTCAGTCCAAAAGCAAGTTGACAACGGCGCTGGGCATGGATATCTCGGGCAACACCATTACCTGCGATATTGCGGCTATGCCTCACTTGCTTATTGCCGGTACCACCGGTTCAGGTAAATCGGTGTGTATCAATACTATGCTGACCAGCATACTGTATAAAGCGAAACCGGATGAGGTCAAGATGATTATGATTGACCCCAAACAGGTCGAGTTGGACGTCTATAATGGGATTCCGCACTTGATCAGTCCCGTTGTCAGTGATCCCAAAAAGGCAGCCGGTGCCTTAAAATGGGCGGTGGGTGAGATGCTCAATCGGTATAAGCTTTTCTCGGAAACCGGTTCGCGCAATATTCACACGTATAATGAACAGGCGATGGCAAAGGGCGAAAAGCCCATGTCCAACATTTTGATCGTTATTGATGAGTTAGCCGATGTTATGATGTGCGCACCGCACGAAGTAGAAGAGGCAATTTGCCGTTTGGCTCAGATGGCGCGTGCGGCAGGCATGCATTTGATCGTTGCCACACAGCGTCCTTCGGTCGATGTTATTACCGGTACCATCAAGGCAAACATTCCCTCGCGTATTGCTTTTGCCGTTGGTAGCCAGGTTGACTCGCGTATCATTTTGGATGCGCCGGGTGCTGAGAAGTTGCTCGGTAAAGGTGATATGCTTTACCAGCCGATCGGTAAAAACAAGGCCTTGCGCTTGCAGGGTTGCTTTGTCAGCGATGCTGAAATCAAGGCTGTAACCGACTTTGTCAAAGGCGAATATCAGAGCAACTACGACCAAGAGGTCATTGATCAGATTGAGAAGAACGCAGCTGAAACGCAGGCAGCCAATGAGGGCGGCAGTCGTACCGATGCCGACGGCGACGGACATGATGATATGCTGCCGGCAGCGGTTGAGGTGGTTATCGAGGCCGGATTGGCGTCGGTGTCGCTGTTGCAGCGCCGGTTGAAGCTCGGCTATTCTCGCGCTGCTCGCATTGTGGATGAAATGGAAGGCATGGGGATTGTCGGGCCTTATGAAGGCAGCAAGCCGCGTAAGGTGCTGATCTCACGCCAGCAGTGGCAGGAGCGGCTGATGAATGCGGAGAATCAAGAAGGGTAATTAGGATATGGATGAGAACAAAAAAATTATTTTTTCCGGCATTCAGCCCAGCGGCCTGATCACTTTGGGCAACTATCTGGGTGCTGTCAAGAATTGGGGCAAGTTGGCCGACGATTATCAATGCTATTACTCGGTGGTTGATCTTCATGCCATTACCGTGCGGCAAGATCCGTCGCAGTTACGTGCCCGTTGCAACGAGACCATGGCGTTACTCTTGGCCTGCGGGCTTGATCCGGAAAAGAACGTGCTGTTTTTACAAAGTCAGGTATCGGCGCATGCGGAACTGGCCTGGGTGCTTAACTGCTATACCATGTTTGGTGAATTGTCGCGCATGACCCAGTTTAAGGATAAGAGTGCACGGTATGCCGATAACATCAATGCCGGTCTGTTTACCTATCCGGTATTGATGGCGGCTGACATTTTGCTCTATCAGACCGACTTGGTGCCGGTTGGCGAGGATCAAAAGCAGCATTTGGAGCTGGCACGTGATATTGCTCAGCGATTCAACGGTGTGTATGGTGCAGAGCATCCCGTTTTCAAGGTGCCCGACCCCTATATCGCCAAGGTCGGTGCTCGTATTATGAGTCTGCAGGAGCCGACCAAGAAAATGAGCAAGAGCGACTCGAACGCTAACGGCTATGTTGCTGTGCTTGATTCGCCTGATGACATCATGCGCAAATTCAAGCGGGCCGTTACCGATTCTCAGGCGCAGGTGGCATACGCTCCCGGTAAAGACGGCGTGAACAACCTTATGACCATATACAGTGCCGTTACCGGAAAGACGCTTGATGAGATTACGGCTGAGTTTGACGGAAAGGGCTACGGTGATTTCAAAATGGCAGTTGCTGAGGCGGTCATTGAGGAGTTACGCCCGATTCGTGAACGATACAACGAGATATTAAAAGATAAAGATTATTTGGATCATATTTTCCAAATAGGTGCTGAGCGAGCCGCCAAGGCCGCCTATCGCACACTTAATAAAGTCTATCGAAAAGTTGGATTTTTACGCTGAAAAAGAGACCGCATCTGCGGTCTTTTTTTTGTATACGCAGGTAAAAATGGGAAATACTGAGGAAGAAGGAAGGTGTTTTCCATGGTAATAAGAAAAAGAACGTTTGTCCGTATTGTTTCCTTTTTGTCTGCCGCGGTTGTGGCGTTAGGTGGTTACAGCATCTATAAAACGCAACAGGCAGCGCGGTATCACGTAAATGCACAGAATGAGTATGCCCGCAATTTTTCCGATCTGTCCGAGCATCTATACAATATTGAAACAGCCTTTGAAAAAGGTAAGTATGCCGGCAGCGATTATCAGATCGTGCGTATGGCCAATCAGGTATGGCGCGAAAGTGGCTCGGCCAAGGCGGCATTGGAAGGGCTGCCGGAGTATGAGGGCGGCTTAAATGAAGTGTCTGAATTCTTGTCTAAAGCAGGTGACTATGCCTATTACGTTTCTTCGCGTGTGATGCGCGGAGAGGATGCCCAGCAGGGCGAAGAGACCAATATGCAGGCACTCGCCTTTGCTGCCGGTCAGTTAGCCAATTATATCGGAAATCTGCGCTCCGCTGTCGATAACGGCGAGGTGTCTTTTGATAAGGCCGGAACATTGGATGGCTTGGATATCGAATTGATTGGCGACGAATGGAGCAGTGTGCGCGAACAGGTGAGCGAGTATCCCGAACTGATCTATGACGGCCCTTTTTCCGATCATATTGAAAAGATGCAGCCGGTGCTCTTGGATGGCGCGAATACCATCACCGAAGAAGAGGCCAAGAAAAGAGTAAGTACTTGGTTGGACGTGCCTGTGGAAAAGATTACGACAGTAGGGGAGATATCAGGTAAGATTGAGGCTTGGACCTTTGAATCTGACACGCGTACGGTTAGTATTACCAAAAAAGGCGGGTATCTTTTAGAGTTGAGTGACAGTCGTCCGCGCACGACAACCGGTCTAAGCATAGGCGATGCCATGAACAAGGCGCAGGAATTTTTCTCCAAAATGGGCATTAAGGGGATGCGTCAGAGCTATTATATGAAAAATAATGGGGAAATCACGATGAATTTCGCCTATTCACAGGATGGCGTAACGGTATACCCCGACTTGATCAAGGTTTCGGTCTGCTTGGAAACAGGAGACATATGCGGTTATGAAGCTTATGGCTATGTGATGGCGCATCGTACCGATCGCGACACCGCAGTAACGGTTGGTGTCGATCAGGCCAAAGAGAAGGTAAATAGTAATCTTAACATTATCAGCCAGAACCTGGCTATCATACCGACGGATGGAAAAAACGAGGTATTGTGCCATGAGTTTGTCACGCAAACGGCCGACGGTAAGCATGTTTTGGTATATGTCAACGCCAAGACGGGCGTGGAAGAAATGATCCAGATTTTAATTGAAACAGAAGATGGTACCTTGACGGTATAATTTGACATCCTCCCAAATTGTCGATATAATAAACAAAGACAATTTGGGAGGCTTATTTTTATGCGCATGAGAAAAAAGAAAAACCTGATCCCGCGCATGGAGCGGGCGGGTGAATACCTGTTTGATGTCGCAGAAATGACGGCTCTGACGGCTTCGGATATCTTTTCCGTAACAGCGCCGCTTTATCTGGAGGTCGGCTGCGGTAAGGGGCGTTTTTTGTGTGAACAGGCATCGCGTCATCCCGATCGGCTGTATGTTGGCATTGAGCGTGTGCCTGACGTGCTGGTGCTGGCTATGGAAAAGGCGCAGGAGTATCAGTTAACGAATATTCGCTTTCTCTCGGCAGATGCGGAGAAGTTGGGCGATTTGTTTGCGCAACATTGTGTTGACGGCATCTATCTGAATTTTTCCGACCCTTGGCCCAAGGCCAGGCATGAGGCGCGACGCCTGGATGGACCCGGCTTTTTGAAGATTTATCGCTATTTGCTTAAGCCTCAGGCGCCGTTGGAGATGAAAACCGATAATGTGGATTTCTTTGAATTCGGTAAGAGTCTCCAGGAGATGGGGGCTACAATCGTTGATATCAGCCGCGACCTTACGGCAGAACATCGTCCTGAGAACATCGTAACGGAGTATGAGCAACGCTGGAGCGATATGGGAATCAAAATAAATTATCTCAAAGCAATTTTCTAAAAAATGTAGTATTTCCAAGGGCTTTCCGACAGAGGAAAGCCCTTTCTTTTGTGGCAAATATCTGGAATTTTGCATAAAAGTCTTGCAATTCGAGCAATCTTATATTAAAATGTAATTGTTTGTAACTGATTTGTAACTTTTGTTTTTTACAGTGAAGAAGGAGTTTTTATGCCCAGATCAAAAAGAAGAGGCGGCTATGTCGGTCATCGCACGGTGGCGCAGTCGCATTCGCGCCGAAGGGTAAGCAAGACGGCGGATTTTCTGGCAGTAACGCCGGAACGGACAATGGAACAACTGACGACTGTGAATGATGAGACGGGTGAAATTGTTTTTTCTCGTGAGAAGCAGCAGGGGCAGTTGCGGGCTTTGCTTAAAGAAAGTTTCCGCAAAGCGGCAGAGCAAATGAAGGGCACCTTGCGCTTTATGCGTCGGGAAATGCTTGATGATCCGGAAGGGTTTATTCGCCGTGCCGGGCATAGTATCGGCTATGGTTTTGTTGGTCTGATTCGTGGTTTTGCGTCCTTTTCTCGGTTTTTTCTGATGCCGTTGAGCATTTTGCTGGTGCTTGGCTCAATGGTGCTGCTAAGTGCATACACCTTAGGGCTGGAGGTCAAGCTTGGCGGTGAAGTGGTTGGTTATGTCACCGACGCTGCCTCGTTTGATGCCGCTCGTCTTGCGGTTGAACAACGCTATTCACAGCGTCTTGGTGAGCCTTATAAAATGGATCAGTCGCCGGTTTATACCGTTAGTTTGATATCGCGAGCTGATCTGATTGAGCCCGAACAGTTGGAGGAGAATATTGCTACCATTTGTGAAAATGCCGCCGGTAAGACGTACGGTGTTTTCGTCGATGGCACCTTGATTGGTACGTACAGCAACGAGAACGCCATCTACGAGATGCTCGACGCCATTAAGTTGCCCTATCAAACGGGTGCAGCAGGGGAAACGGTATCGTTCCGGAATGACGTTCAGATCATTCAAGATATGTATGCGGATCAGTTTGAGATGTCAATTGCCGATCTGCGTGCCAAGCTTTTGTGCGGGGATACGGCGCAGCCGTATGAGATTCGTCGCGGCGATTCAGTCGAAAGTATTTGTGCTCAGTTCGGTTTGGGTGAGCGTACCTTGTACCTGCTCAACCCCGGCATCAATGTAGCCGAGGCTCCTAAGGGTACGGTCATTATGGTTGGCGGCGGTGATCCGATTGTTTCGGTACAGGTATCGAAAACCGTTATCTACGAGCAAGAGACGCCCTTTGAGGTCGAAGTTTCCACAAGCCCGTCACTGTGGGCGGGATCGCGCCAGATTCTTTCGGCCGGTAAGGTCGGTATTACGCAATATACGGCACATATCGTCATTGTCGACGGTGTCGAGATTAGCCGTAACATCATCAATCAAGTTGTTAAGAATGAGCCGGTAACGCAATATGAATTATTGGGTACCAAGCCCATCTCGGCGGCCGGTTCCTATATTTGGCCGATTGCCGGTCCGTACACGATCACCAGCCATTTTGGTGATTGGCGTGATGATCACTACCACGAGGGTGTGGATATCGCGGCGAGTTATAATACGCCTATCGTGGCTATTGAAGCCGGCGTAGTAACGGTTGCCGGTTGGTCGGGCGGCGGTCATGGCTATAACGTCGAGATCGATCACGGTAACGGTGTCATTTCTCGCTATTCTCATTGTAACGGTGTAAACGTTAGGGTCGGTCAGCAGGTTTATCAGGGGCAGAGAATTGCCGGTATCGGATCAACCGGTAACTCGACCGGTAACCATTGTCACATGACGCTCAATGTTAACGGCGTTTATGTCAATCCTTTGCGATATTTATCCTAAAATGCTAAAAGACCTGCCGAACTATTCGGCGGGTCTTTTTTGTGTATCAATAAATTTATTAAAATATGGGTTGTCTCATTGACAGACCTTTTCTGATGGGGTAAAATGGGAGCAACAAGAATCGGGAGGATAGTATTGTGATTGGTTTTGAAGCAAAATATTCAAATATGTTTTTGAGCAGTGATCCGCTCAAAACATATGCAACTGAGATTGAAGATGCCATTGTTAAGGTGCGTGATCGCAGCGGTGCCGGTAATGATTTTCTTGGTTGGACCGAACCGGGCAAGGGGATTGATACTGCTAAAATCAAGGCCGCTGCTGCGCGTATTCGAGAGATGGCGGACGTGTTTGTTGTTATCGGTATTGGCGGTTCATTTATGGGTGCCAAATGTGCCATAGACTTTTTGAACGGACCGTTCCATGAAGAAATCGATTCCCCTAAAATCTACTTTGCGGGCAACAATATCAGCCCGGATGCACTGGGTCGTTTGTTGGCCTTGTGCGAAGATAAGAGCGTTTGCGTCAACGGAAAGAACCTTGGTATTAAGCTGACCGCTTGCAAGATACTTTTCGCGGAGAGGAGCAAAGAACTTTCTTACCTCGTTGAGCTTGCCGAGGTCAAGACCGGTATCGTACTCGGTACCTCTGAAGGTCTCAACCATAACCTCGGTTGCAGGCTGGGAAGTACCCATAGCAAAAGGAGAAATTGCACAGTCGATAACGTCTACACCTGCTTCTACTGCTTTAAGGTATGTCATACTTGCAACACCGGATGTATAGTGTG
>CALBKB010000141.1 GCA_937892635.1 uncultured Clostridia bacterium | reverse complement strand
GTTCTTTGGCCGTTTCCTTGCCCATTCTTTCGGCTCTGAAAATACAATGCTGCCCCCTCCCCACGGCCGTTTTTTCCAATCATACCGGATTTGATAGCTTTTATTCAACCGACTTTACCGCCCATATGCCGGCCTATATAGAAGAGTGGTCGAAGTTGGATCTGCACTTTGCCGGCATTCTCACCGGCTATCTTGGCTCCCCTGAGCAAATTGCACTGGTCAAAGATTTTCTGTTGCGCTTTAAGCGATCAGACACCGTAACGGTCATTGATCCGGTCATGGGTGATTACGGTCAACTCTATCCCTCCTTCTCCCCACAACTGGCCAAGCAGATGAAAGAGTTGGTGCCCCTTGCCGACATTCTTACCCCCAACCTGACCGAAGCCTGCCTGCTCACCGAAACCGACTACCACACCGACGTCAGCGAAGAGACGTTGGCCGAAATATGCCGTAAGCTCAGCCGGATGGGGCCGCGAAACATTGTCATTTCCGGTCTGGAACGCGACGACGATCTGGAAAATTTCATTTATGAAAATGGCACCGTCACGGTCATTCGCGAACATCGGGTCGGCCCCAACCGATCGGGCACCGGCGACGTCTTTTCATCCATCCTGGCCGCCGACGCTGTCAACGGCTGTGACCTGACCGAATCGGTACGCCACGCCTCGGCCTTTATTGCCAAAGTGCTGCGCCGCGCGATGGAACTGGATCTGCCCAAAACCGACGGCCTGTGCTTTGAGGAGTTTTTAACACAACTATGAAACAACGAATCAAGCGCATGGTGCTATCGGGGCTTTTAGCGGCTCTGGTCTTCCTGTTTACCGCCTATTTGCATATTCCTTCCCATACCGGCTACACCCACGTAGGCGACGGATTGATGTATATCGCCGCCTGCCTGCTTCCTGCCCCCTATGCCGTTTTCGTCGGCGTGTGCGGCGCTTTGCTGGCCGATTTGCTCACGGGTTTTGCCGTATGGGCACCTGCTTCGCTGGTTATTAAGGCGAGCGCCGTCCTCTTTTTCTCCTGCCGCGGCAAAAAGATCCTCACACCGCGCAACCTGCTGGCGCTCTTGCCTGCCTGCGCGCTATGCGTTGGCGGATATTATCTCTATGAATGCCTTTTGGTGGGCAATTTTATCGCGCCCCTGTCGGGTATTCCCGGCTACCTCACGCAATCGGTACTGAGCAGTTTGCTCTTTATTATTCTCGGCTTTACCCTCGACAATCTCGATGTAAGGAGACACCTGTTATGATGACCATTACCTACCCCGTCAAAAAAGGCATCTATGTCAATATGACCAACCGTTGCCCCTGCGCCTGCACCTTTTGCCTGCGCCATAATGCCGACAGCGTGTACGGATCCCAGCCGCTGTGGTTGGACCGCGAACCGACGGTTGAAGAAGTATGCCAAAGCCTTGACGCCTGGGACTTGACTCAATATGACGAAGTCGTCTTCTGCGGCTACGGCGAACCGACCGAAAGACTCCACGACCTGTTGCAGGTTGCCGACCACATCCGCAGCAAAAGCAACATTGCCATTCGCATCAACACCAACGGTCTTTCCGATCTCATTCACGGCACTTCCACCGCGCCCCTGCTGGCCGGGCGAATCGACACGGTGTCGGTCAGCCTCAATGCCACCAACGCCGAAGACTATCTGCGGGTAGTGCGCCCTAAATTCGGCATCCAATCCTACGACGCCATGCTTCATTTCACGAAAGATTGCGTCAACTATGTGCCCCATGTGGTCATGACGG
The DNA here is from genome assembly GCA_937892635.1 of uncultured Clostridia bacterium. Lineage (GTDB taxonomy): Bacteria > Bacillota > Clostridia > Oscillospirales > UMGS1783 > CAKSHC01. Next base: position 2,580 of record CALBKB010000141.1, on the reverse strand, counting down.
TAGTTGACGTCGTCACATCCGCCGAGGAGCAGGAAAAAAGCCGTCAGATCTGTCAATCGCTCGGCGCAACCCTGCGCGTTCGACCCTTTGAAAACTAAAAAGAAGACTTGATTTCCCGGCTAGACTGTGCTATACTGTAACTCGCGTACGGACCATTAGCTCAGTTGGTTAGAGCAGCCGGCTCATAACCGGCCGGTCCAAGGTTCGAGCCCTTGATGGTCCACCAAATAAAAAATCCACCCTGTCGGGTGGATTTTTTTATGGCGGAGAGAAAGGGATTCGAACCCTTGAAGGAGTTTAAGTCCTTACACGATTTCCAGTCGTGCGCCTTAGACCAGCTCAGCCATCTCTCCGGATGGGATTGTCCAACGCTTATTCTACACGATTTGGAAGCAAAATGCAAGAACTTTTTTATATTTTACACATCAATTTCCTTTTGGCAGGAAAATGCATAGATCACACAGCGCTTTACCGGCTTGTTCAGGATCTTTTCCAAAGCCTGCGCGTACAGGCGCAACTGCAACCGATACCGCTGCACATAATACGATTGGTCATGGCTGCGATCGGTTTTATAGTCAACCAGTGTAATGCCATCGTTTTCCTCGAAAAACAGGTCAATAACACCTTGCAACATAATGTTCTCGGCATGACCGTCCAGACTCGGATCATACTGTTCGACCGAAACCTGCGACAAAAACCGATATTCCCGCTCAACCATCGGCGATGCGGCAATGCGTTTAGCCAGTGAACTTTGACGGAATTGTTCGATACCGTCCAAATCCACCGCCTCACCCTCTGCGCGGCTGAGCGTGCCGCGAGCAACCAAAGCGTCGCGCAACGCGGTCAACGGCTGTTGGTCAAAGGTGAGAAATTGCATAAATTTATGGGTAGCCGTACCTCGCTCGGCCGCCGAAAGCCCGTGGCGCAAAAAGGCAGGCTTATCATAATTGATCTGCCGCGCCAACATGAGCCCCGCGTCCTCATCCATATCACGCAATCCCTTCAGATCGGATACCGACACCTTGGCAGGCACGCGCCCCAAACCTTGATGAGGGTATTCGTAATCCAGAATCGGTCTCAGTTGCGCCATATCCACCGACAGATGGGCTCGGTTTTCCTCGTGCGTTGAGACGGTAATGGGTTCCTGCACCCGAATGACCAATCCCGGAATCCCCACACGCTCGCCTAACGGCTCCGACAGCACGCTGCGTTCAAGCAGGTCGATATCGGGACACATGCCCTCGGGGATTTCCACGCCCAAACTCTGCGCAAAGACAAGTCCCGCAGGATGGCGAAGCATCGACAACAAGATCATATCCAAGGGGGAAACACAACTTTGCACCAAGCGCGGTCCAAGTCTGCCCGATCCGATAATGTGAATATGTTGGGATAACAAGGCGGGCAATTTGCCGGGCATCACCTTTTTGGGTGTTTCCTTATCGCTGATACCGATACTCCCCACCAAAAATAATTTCTCTTTGGCACGGGTAAAGGCCACGTAAAGAAGCCGCATCATTTCGGCCTGCTCCTCTTCCCGATTGGCTGCCAATACTGCCGAACGGGCAAAGGTATCAAAAATCAGACGTCGCGCCCGATCCTTAACCCGCAAGCCCATACCCAATACATCCGAATAGGCCATGCGACTGCGCGAGGACATCGACGATACCGCCGGCGCTTCCATGTGCAACACGAAGACGTAGGGATATTCCAAACCCTTGACGGCATGGATAGTGGAAACGGTGACGTGCGGCGCGGACGGCGCGGGATTGGCACCTTCGGTATTGCGCAACTGTTCCTCAACCCGTTCCATATACCCCAAAAATCCGTAGAGTCCTCGCAGGCAGCTGTTCTCATAGTCACGGGCATGGCGATAGATCAGCCGCAGATTCTCCCGCCGCGATTCAGGCGCTGCCATAGCTCCTACCGCTGCAAAGAGCGAAAATTCTCCGTACATATCCCAAATCAACCGATAGACAGGCTCGGCGCCCGCACGGGCACGATAACGGTCGATAACCGCCTTGGCACGTTTGGCCTTATTGCTGGTGCTCTGACTCAAACAGTCATACAAGCACCCTGTTGCCCCTTCGCGCAGATCACACAACTCTTGCGCCGAGAAGCAAAAAATAGGGCTTCGCAGGGTGGCCGCCAAAGGAATATCCAAATACGGGTTATCCACCGCACGCAAAAAGGAGAGGACAAATTTGACCTCATAACGATCGAAATAATTCTTGGCCTTGGCTGAATAGGCAGGAATACCCGAATCGGCCAGCGCCCGCACCACCGCATCGGCATGCCCTTTGGCGGCACGCATTAAAATAACGATATCGTTGTACGCCAACGGACGGGCCGTCTTAGTCTTAGCGTCCCATACCGTGCGCCCCTCTTCCATGAGTTGACGGATACGGCGGGCACAGACCAGCCCCTGCCGATAATCGGCGTCGATTTGCTCCTCATCCTCACCCTGCCATGCCGTATCGTTTTTGTCGCACAAAAGCAATTCGGTATCGTAATCACCCGGCGGAAACTGTCCGGCCGCGTACGACCATTGGGTAGCATCGTAATCGGCACCGCCCGCGACTC
>CALBKB010000140.1 GCA_937892635.1 uncultured Clostridia bacterium | reverse complement strand
GATATGGTCGAACAGCCCGCCCCGATACATTTGCACCAATGTTTTTTCGGCCATGTTCAGGCAGGAGGTATTGGCATACCGCTCGTAATAGCGCAATAAAAAGAGCAGATTGTGTGCCGAGGGAAACTTGGGCGCACGCCCGAAGCCGCCGTAGGCGCTGTCAAACAGACGGGAAAAGACGGCTACCGCCAGATCAGCCAACGTGCGGTCGGCGGAGGCAGGCGTTGCGGGACGGGGCACAAGATGGGAAAGCACCCGATCGCTTTGCTCGATCAGGGCGTCGCGATCGGTGACCCACGCCTGAGCAACGGCGTCGAGCACCTGCAGGAATTGGGGCTTGGGGAAATAGGTGCCGGCGTAAAAGGGACGACGGTCGGGGGTCAAAAAGACGCTGTTGGGCCAGCCTCCGTGACCGGTCATGGCTTGGCAGGCCGCCATATAGAGCGCGTCGACATCGGGGCGTTCCTCTTTATCGACCTTGATGCAGATAAAATGCTCGTTGAGCACCTGTGCCACCTCGGCATCGGAAAAGCACTCGCGGGCCATAACGTGGCACCAGTGACAGGTGCTGTAACCCACGCTCAAAAAGACGGGCTTATCCTCTTGCGCAGCCCGTTCAAAAGCCTCTTGGCACCAGGCATACCAATCAACGGGGTTATCGGCGTGCTGGCGCAAATAGGGGCTGGTTTCTTGGTTAAGACGGTTGGCCATCTTATCCTCCTTGTTTATCGGCCGTGGCCGGATTATCAAGTAACTGCCCGTCGTGGGTAAAGCGAGAGCCGTGGCAGGGGCAGTCCCAGGAATGTTCCTGCTTATTATACGTGAGGGCGCAACCCATATGCGGGCAGCGCGGGGCGGTGGGTTTAAGCAGATGAAGCGTTGTTTCGGCGGCGTTGACGGCCAATTGGGGATGCCAGATGGAGCGGGAAGGCTCAAAGACGGCGGCGTAGGGATTCGTCTTATCCTGCACCAGATCGCTGAGCACCGAAGCGGCCACCATCGATCCGGTCATGCCCCACTTATTAAAGCCCGATGCCACCCACAGGTTGGGGGTATGCTTGGCGTAGCGGCCGATATAAGGCACCCCGTCCAAACTCATGCAGTCCTGCGTGGCCCAGCGCCCGACGATGCGAGCGCGCGGATAATGTCTTTGGGCCACCTGCTCCAACTCCCGCCAACCGCCGCCCGACTTGCCGGTGCGATGGGCACCGCCGCCGAGCAGCAACAGTTTGCCCGCGTTGCGGAAGGAGAGCCCTTTTGAATCGGCATCAACATACATGCCTGCGACGTCCCCTGCCCCGTCGAGAGCCAGCACGTAGGAGCGGTGCTGGTAAAGCTTGAGAAAGTAGGCGCCGTGCGTATTGATAAAGGGGAAATGAGTCGCAACGATGACCTGCTGCGCCCGAATTCGGCCGCGGTCGGTCAAAACGGCATCCTCCCCCACCTCCCGCACACGGGTGTGCTCATAGACGGGCAGGTCTTTGGCGAGAGTATAGGCAAATTTCAGCGGATGAAACTGTGCCTGCGCCTTGACCTTGACGGCGCCCGCCACCGCAAAAGGCAGGGGCAGACGGCGGACAAAGGCGGCGGGCTGACCCAATTTATCCAGCGCCGCCGTTTCGCAGGCCAAGGCCGCGCGGTCGGTCAAAGAGTAGACATAGTTATCCTTTTCCTCGAAGTCGCAGTCGATATCTTGGCAAAGGGCGCGATAGTCGTCGAGCGCCTGACGGTTGGCCTGCCAATACATCTGCGCCCGTTCCAGACCGAAGCGGCGGATAAGGGTATGATAGATCAATCCGTGCTGAACGGTGAGTTTGGCGGTGGTATTTTTCGTAATACCGGAGCCGATGCGATCGGCCTCGACCAGCATACAGTCGATGCCTGCCTGTCGCAGCTTATGCGCGCACAACAGTCCCGCCATGCCGCCGCCGATGATCAGCACATCGGTCTTGGTCTCCTGTTCCAACGATGCAAAGGTCGGCCGCGATATAGCCGTCCATAGTGAATCCATACGATCACCTCTAACGGATAGTATTGGTAAAAACGGCTAATATATGCAAAAAGCAGCCCGAAGGCTGCTTTTTCAAAGAGAGTGTTTATGTATGACCTCTTGGAGGGCTTGTACAAATGGTTCATCGGCGCAGGTCTGGTTATCGGCAATCGCCGCTAATGCTTCATACTTAATACCGCCCGCACCGTAGATGGCTTTGTGCAGGGCCGGCGTTATTTTATACATGGTGATCTGCCCTTTTCGGTCTTGGATATCTTCAACCTTTTCCTCGGCCACGCGGAAGGTGTCACAAAAACTTCCCGTCATACGCACCGGGAACCCGTTGGCATCGACGTCGACCGTGTCAAAAATATGAATGCCCTGGTTGATGGTGCCGTTTTTCTTACGCGATACATAGCACCCGAAGAATTCGATACCCGACAGTTCGGGCGGATAGATGCGCGCGTTGAGATATTCCCAGTTGGTGCGTCCCGAATCACCGATCTTATCGGACTTGGGGGCAATGTTAAAGGCCTTGACATCAACGGCAGAAAAGCGCTGATGGATGGTAACGATACCGATACGAACATTGTCTTTATCGTGGATATGCAGCCATTGACCCTGCAACATTTTGTGTTTATTTTGGCAGATCCACGCCCGTTCCTTGATTTTGAAGACACACCAGAAGATAAAGACGTTGATACCGGCAAAGCCGATGACCTGCACCACGATCTGCAAAATGATCGACAACGCCCTATTTTCGATCCAGGCAAAACTCGCCGGATCCCAGCCGTTAGCCACACATAAGACATAAAGCTGCATGACTAAGATCATCAGCGCCGAGGATGCCATAAAGATATCCTTATATATTTCGTAATCGTCCTTAATGTTTTGGGCGTTAAATTTCAGTTTCATGGATTTTCGTATCTCCCTATGATCTGTTTCAATTGGTTGTGGATCACGCCGTTAGACGCGATAATGGAAGATGGACGATCCATGGGCAGGGGCTTTCCGTTATAGTCGCTCAGCATACCACCGGCCTCGGTCAGAATCAGAGAGCCGGCCGCGTAATCCCAGGGTTTGAGATTCTGCTCGAAATAGCCGTCGATGCGTCCGTCGGCCATAAAGCACAGATCCAAGGCCGAGGAACAGATGCGGCGGATATCGATACAGTTTTTGAAAATATCCTTGGCGATGGCAAAATTCTTATCCGCATCTTCCTTGCGGCTGGAAGCGGCGCCGAACTCGACGATAGACCTGAACGGACATCGCCTATACCTCCCCGCCGGCGCGCTTGCCGGAACCTGCACCGTGAAGGACGCCGAGATCGCCCACGAGATGGACCTCACCGCGGCGGACGCCTCGCGCGTGACGTCCTCTGCGTTCAACAACGGCAACACGCCG